>JBEVKA010000497.1:0-6239 GCA_040509855.1 Steroidobacter sp. | reverse complement strand
CCTGTTGAATCTGTTGAATGTCGCGGCATCCGCCGATGCTCCGCTGGCGCCTGAGCAAGTGCTCGGCTGTGCTTTGATCGGCATCGGCTCGGCGTTGCAGGCACTGCTCGGTCGCGCCTTGATCGCGCGTTTCATCGGCTTGCCGCTGCGTCTGGATCATCTCCGGCAGATGTTGATGCTGGTTGCGATCGCAGGTCCGATCGCGTGTCTCACGGCGGCGAGCGTTGGTGTCGGTGCGTTGTGGCTGACCGGTGTCCTGTCGGCATCGCAAATGGCCGGCAACTGGTTCGTGTGGTGGCTGGGCGATGTGATCGGCGTCATCGTGTTCCTGCCGCTGGTGTTGATCTGGCCGGGCGCGAAAGATCGCATCATCTGGCGCGGCACGGTGGTGCGCAGTCTGCCGTTGATGGCGATGGCCGTGTTGATCGTGCCGCTGGGGTTGACGTTCTACGCGTGGAAGATTGCGGGCGAAGTCGCGCAGCGTCAGGCGGAAGCCAATTTCGCGTCGCTGGCCGACGAGCACGAAAAAGCGCTGTTGCATCGGTTGGATTCATATCAGAACGCGCTGCTCGGCGGTGCTGGTTTCTTTCATGGCTCCGTCGCGGTGTCGCGCGAGGAGTGGCGTCGCTATGTTGAAGCCTTGCAGGTTCACACCAACTTCCCTGGCGTCAATGGCATCGGCTGGATCGAAGCAGTCGCGCCCACTGCGTTACCTGATTTTCTCCGGCAGGTGCGGGCGGACAATGCGCCGCAATTCCAACTCCTGCCAAACGCAGGCGTCACGCCGTATTTCATCATCACGTATATCGAACCGGTCGAAAACAATGGCGCCGCCGTTGGCTTGAATATCGCGTTCGAGCCGCATCGTCTGGAAGCGGCCGGCCTCGCGCGTGACACCGGCAAACCAGCCATCACCAAGCGAATCGTGCTGGTGCAGGATCAGCAGAAGACGCCTGGCTTCCTGTTGCTGTATCCCATCTATCGCGATGGCATGCCGACGGCGACAGTCACCGACCGGCGCGCGGCGCTACGAGGCTGGATCTACGCGCCATTCATCGCCAACAACCTGTTCAACGATCTGAGCGCCGATCAAAACCTCCGGCACACGCTGAAAATCTACGATGGCAGCGAGGAACGGGCCGAGGCATTGATCTACAGCGATGCGCTGGAGCGGTCGGCGCCGCCGGCGTTCACGCTCCGCAAACAACTGCAAGTGATGCAGCAGCAGTGGCTGGTCGTGTGGGAAAGCGCGCCACCGTTCGAACGCCGCGAACAGACCAACGCTCCGCTGTACATATTGATCGGCGGTCTGTTGTTCACGACGTTGTTCGCACTGTTCCTGGTCGCGGTCACTTTGCATCGAACCGATACCATCGAATGGATGGCGGGCGAGGGCAAGTATGCGCTGTCGATCGGCGTGTTCCTGCTGATCGCGCTCGGCAGTTACACCGCGTTCCGTTCCTTGCAGCAGGCCGAACTGGCGCACGTGAGAGAGCGCATCCGGGATGAAGTGACCAAGGTCGGGCTGTTGCTGAGCTCGCAGGTCGAAGATCGACTGTTCGCGCTCAAGCGCATGGGCCAGCGCTGGGAAGCAGCGGGCGGCACGTCGCAAGCGTTGTGGCAGGCCGATGCCCACAACTACATCAAACAACTCGGCGGCCTGCGGGCGATGCAGTGGGTCGATGCGAGTCATCACATTCGCTGGGTGGAGCCTTTGTCCGGCAACGAGCGCGTCGTCGGTCTGGATGTATTGCGAGATTCGAAAGGCGCGGGTGCGATCAATGAGGCAACCAGCAAGGAGGGCGCGACGGTCACGCCGCCTTTCGAGCTGACGCAGGGCTATAGCGCCTTCCTGGCGGTTCAACCCCTGTTCGTGCGCGAACGTTTCGACGGCTATCTGGTCGGTCTGTTCGCCGTGGAGGATTTCTTTCGTTCGGCGATGTCCGCGGAGACCAGCGGCTCCTACGCGCTGGCGGTGGAATACGAAGGCCATACTTACTTCAGCAACGAAGTGCCGCCGAACTTGCAGGAGTCGCAGTGGGGCATCGAGCATCGTTTCCTGTTGAACGACAAACAATGGATGCTGCGACTGGTGCCGACGCGCGAGTTCATCGCCACTCAGCGCAGCGCTCTGCCGGTGGCGGTGCTGATCGCCGGCATGCTGATCGCGGTGCTGTCCGCCATCTCGCTGCGATACATCCTCGTGTCGCGTTTGAAATCCGCGCGCTTGGCAGAATCGAGCAGCTTGAACGCGGCGATCCTGGCGAGCACGCCGTTTCTGGTGATCGCCACCGATCAGCAAGGCAAGATCATCACGATCAATCGGACCGCCGAGCGTGCGCTGGGATACGACGCGCACGAAGTCATCGGTCGGCAAACGCCTGCGTTGTGGCACGACCCGGACGAAATCGTCGCGCGAGCGAAGGCATTGAGCGAAGAGCTGCACGAACCATTGCCGCCCGGCTTCGGCGTGCTCGTGCGCCAGTCGGTGCGCGATGGCATCGATTCGCGCGAGTGGACCTACATTCGCAAGGACGGTTCGCGCTTTCCCGGCAATTTCACCGTGACGGCGCTTCGGGATCATCGCGGCGTCACCACTGGATATCTGGGAGTGGTCGAGGATGTCACCGAGCGTCGCCGGCAGCAGCAGGCGCTGCGCACCAGCGAGGAAACATTCCGCACGGCCATGCAGTTCGCACCCATCGGCCAGGTGCTGATCGCACCGGATGGCCGGTGGTTGAAGGTCAATCCCGCCCTGGGTCGTCTGCTCGGCTATAGCGAAGAGGATTTGCTCGCGGGGCGCATGCGATGGCTGACGGAGGGCGACTCCGAAGCCGACGTGCAGACCGTGCGCAAGTTGCAGTCCGGCCAGGCGGAGGCGTGTCAGCTGGAGAAAGTGTTTCAGCGTCACGACGGTCGTGTGATTTCGATGCTGCTGAGTATTTCACTGGTGCGTCGCGCGGACGGTCAGCCGGATTATCTGATCGCTCAAGTGCAGGACGTCACCGCGAGCAAGGAAATGGAGCGCATCAAGAACGAATTCATTTCCGTGGTCAGCCACGAGCTGCGCACGCCGCTCACGTCCATTCGCGGCTCGCTGGGATTGTTGCTCGGCGTGTTCATGAAAGAGCTGCCGCAGAAAGTGAAATCGCTGATCGAGATCGCTTATAACAACTGCGAGCGCCTGATCCCGCTGATAAACGACATTCTGGACATCGACAAGATCGCCTCCGGCCACATGCGCTTCGAAATGCAGGAGGAATCGGTGGCGGCGTTGACGCTGCAGGCCGTGCAGGCGAACGAAGCCTACGCGCGCAAGTTTGATGTCAGCATTGTCGTTGCTCCCATCGACGAGAGTCTGCGCGTGATGGTCGACGCCGCGCGATATCAGCAAGTGCTGTCGAACCTGTTATCGAACGCGGCGAAGTTTTCTCCCCCCGGCGGCGTCATCGAGGTGTCGGCCGAAGCGCGTGATAGTCGCGTCTCGATCTCGGTGCGCGACTACGGTGAAGGCATCTCGGACGAATTCCAGTCGCGCATCTTCAGCAAATTCTCGCAGGCGGACTCGTCGGCCACGCGCGCGAAAGGAGGCACGGGTCTCGGGCTACACATCGCCAAGCAACTGGTCGAGCAGATGAATGGTGCGATCGGCTATTCGACGCAGGTCGGCACCGGTACGACGTTCCGGATCGAATTTCCGCAGTGCGCTCAGTTGCAAGCGAGCGGAAGTGCGGCTACAACGTTTTCCGATTCGGGTCACCTCAGGTCGAACTAGTGTTGTACGGAGCTATCGAAGGCGGCGGAACCAAGTTCAATTGCGTGGTTGGAGACTCGCCGGAGGACGCGCGTGAAAGCGTCATGCTGCGCACGTCCGATCCCGAATCTACATTGGGGGCGTGCGTGGAGTTCTTCGCCGCGGCGGAGCGAAAGTTCGGCCCGATCGAGGCGCTGGGTTTCGCTTGCTTCGGCCCGCTCGACCTGCGCGCCGAGTCATCGACGCACGGATGCATGATGGCGACGCCGAAGCCCTCGTGGTCCGGCGCGAATCTGCTTGCTCCGCTACGAGCGCGTTTCAATCTGCCAATCGCGATCGACACTGACGTTGCGGCCGCCGCGCTCGCGGAGTGGCGATTGGGTGCAGGGCGCGGCTATGGATCGGTTGCCTATGTAACGGTGGGCACGGGCATTGGCGCCGACGTCGCGCCACGCGACAAGTCGATCGGCCGGCTCATGCATTCGGAAATGGGTCACATCGGTGTGCGTCGAGATGCGCGCGATACATTTCCCGGTGTATGTCCCTTTCACGGCGATTGCCTGGAAGGTCTGGCGAGCGGGCCCGCCATATATAAGCGTTGGGGATGCGAGCTGACCGAATTGCCGGCGCAGCATGTCGCCTGGTCGATCATCGGGGGTTATCTGGGGCAACTCGCCACGACGCTGGCGTTGGTGCTGTCGGTGGAGCGGGTCATTTTCGGTGGCGGCGTGATGGGGAACGGATTGTTGTTACCTCACGTCCGTGCAGCCGCCGCGACGGCGTTGAATGGATATCTTCAGCCGCTCGGCCATGCAGGGGCGCTGGATGCTTACATCACAGCGCCGCTGCTGGGTGGTCGGGCGGGAATCGTCGGCGCCATGCTGCTCGCGCAGACCGTGGCGCCGGGTCGAAATATCTAGAAGGACTTGCGATAGCCCAACCGGAACGTGCGGCCGAGGCCTTTGAAATAGCGCACGTCGATCGGACTGGTCTGCGAGTTGTAGGTGTAATAGTCCTCGTTGGTGAGGTTTTGCACCGCCGCCGTCAACACGCCGCCCAATGTATTGATATCCGTGCTCAGGTCGACGGTGGTGTAGCCATCGAACTCTGCGACCTCGACGCCTCTGATGTCCTCGAAATCGCGATCGAACAAATAGCTGACTTGCAGCCGCGAGCTGGCGATGTCCGACCAGCTGCGATCCCAGCTCACATTGGCGCGATCCGGGCCGATGTTGGCGCCGCCCAGGTCGGTGTCGACCTTGCCATCGGCGTTGGAATCGTAACGGCCATCGGCTTGGGCATATCGCAAACCGAAAGTGTCGGCGGTGCTCGCGCGCCACGAAGTGCGAAACTCCAGGCCATCGATGGTCGTCTTCTCACGTTGCACGGTGTAGATGCCGTCGCTGCCGCGCTGTAAGCGTTGGCCCAGATCCGAGTCGGAGCGGAAATAGGCGAGCTGTGCATCGATGAGCTGGCTCTTGAATTCCAGGCCCAGCTCCATGTTCTCGGTCAGCACCGGCTCCAGATCCAGGAAGCTTTCGACGCTCTGGTTGGGAATGTTGATCGCGCGCAATACGCGGCCGATATCCGGCATCGAGAACGCCTCGGCGTAATTCGCAAATACACGCCAGCGGTCGGTCAGCTGATAGGTCGCGCCGACGTTGTAGAGCGTCTCGGTGAAGTCGGGTTCGCCACCTTCGACGAAGCGGCGGCCGGAGGAGGCGAGGGTGGTGAAGTCGCCGACTTCGAGCTTGGCGCGTTCGTGACGAATGCCGGCGGTGACCGTCAATCGATCGACACCTGTGAACTCGGCCTGCAGGAACGGCGCGTAGTTTTCGTAGCGAGACTTCGGCACCCACATGCGATCGGTGCGAATCAGCGACTGCCAGGTTTCATCCCGGAGCACGTCGAAGCCATACACCAGGCCCAGCGGCAAACCCGCGATGTCATCTTTCGCGAGCGTGACTTTCACGCCGACCTTTTCGGAGCTGTTCTGCGACTGGTCGATGAGGTTCGGGCCTAGCAGCGGATCCTGAAACGTCGCGATCGGTTCGATCTCCGCGCCATAGGTCGATTCCAGATCCTGGCTGAAGAGCTGCGCGCGCAGGCTCTGACCCAGCCACACGTCGTTCGTGTATGCGAGGCTGATGTTCGTCACTTTGTTACGCGCGCCTTCGCCGGGAATCTGGCCGCGTACCGCGGTGGTCGGAAAGTTCGCCGCTACGTTGCCGGGCACCGAAATCCAATCGTGATTGCTCTCGACGTCGTAGCGATTGAACGTGAGCTCGACGCGTTGATCGTCCCAGTTGTAGCCGGTCTTGAGGAATGCGTTCAACGTCTGCGCATCCATCGTGTCGCCTTGCGTGTTGTCGGCGCCGATCAGGGCGCCGTTGGCGTCGTACGAGATGCCGGCTTCGCGCAGTGTGAGGCTGGCCAGGAAGTCGGCGTTGCCGAAGCCGCTGGAAACACTGTAGTTCACGCCATA
>JBEVKA010000496.1:0-5145 GCA_040509855.1 Steroidobacter sp. | reverse complement strand
ACCGCGCGCATCATCGATCTGGTGGCGCCGATCGGCAAAGGTCAGCGCGGCCTCATCATCTCGCCGCCCAAAGCCGGTAAGACGATGCTGCTGCAAAACATCGCCAGTTCGATCACCTCGAACCATCCCGATGGTTATTTGATCGTGCTGCTGATCGACGAGCGTCCGGAAGAAGTGACCGAAATGGCGCGCACCGTGCGCGGCGAGGTTGTTTCCTCCACGTTCGACGAGCCGGCGACGCGCCACGTGCAGGTTGCCGAAATGGTGATCGAAAAGGCCAAGCGCCTGGTCGAGCACAAGCGCGACGTGGTGATCCTGCTCGACTCGATCACGCGTCTGGCTCGTGCTTACAACACCGTGGTGCCGAGCTCCGGCAAGGTGCTGACGGGTGGTGTCGACGCGAACGCCCTGCAGCGCCCGAAGCGCTTCTTTGGCGCCGCTCGTAACATCGAAGAGGGTGGCTCGCTGACGATCCTGGCGACGGCGCTGATCGACACCGGTTCGCGCATGGACGACGTGATCTATGAAGAGTTCAAGGGCACCGGCAACTCGGAAATCCACCTGGATCGCCGCGTTTCGGAAAAGCGCGTGTTCCCGGCCGTGAACATCAATCGCTCCGGCACCCGCCGCGAGGACTTGATTACCTCCGCCGAGGAGCTGCAGAAGATCTGGATCCTGCGCAAGCTGCTCCACCCCATGGACGAGCTTGCCGCCATCGAGTTCCTCATCGACAAGATGAAGGACACCAAGACCAATGGCGACTTCTTCGACGCGATGAAGCGTTGAGCGTGCGAGGCTAACGCGCGTCCTTTGCTCCCCCGCCCGCCGGCAATATGACCGGCGGAGCGGGGGAGTTGTCTTGCCAACCCCATCACAGATTCGTTTGCCGCTCCGGGTCGGCAAGCGCTTTCATGCAGCTGTTGCGATGCGCTTCGCGGTTCCGCGAGTGGTTGCCGTCTTTTACTAGCGTCCACAATTTCAAAGGCCACACGGAACCCAGGGAAGGCCGGGTAATTCCGGCGCCTGACGCATGTCCGACTCACGCCCCGATTCGCCGACGTTACGGCTGCGTCGACTCGACGCCGCGGCGCTCGAGCTTGCGGATCTGATACGCGAGGCGCGGATCAGCACGCTGTTCCAGCCCATCATCGATCCGCGTTCGCGCACCATTTCCGGATTCGAAGCGCTCAGCCGTGGCCCGTCCGACAGCTGGCTGCATTCCCCGCAGAACCTGTTCGAAGCTGCGCGTCGCGCCGGCATGAAGGTCGATCTCGATTTCCTGTGCATGCAGAGCGCGTTCAAGCGCTTCGTCGCCTTGCGCGCGTCCGGTCAGCTGTTCACGAATGTTTCTCCGGACACCATCTACGAAGAAGAGAATTTCGCCACGCGCTTTCTGGATCTCGCGCGCAGCGCCGGGATGCCGCCCGAACGCATCGTTGTCGAGTTAACGGAAGAAAGCCTGCTGGAAGACTATGCGCGACTGCGCTCGACGTTGCAGAGCCTGCGTGAAGCGGGCTGCGCCATCGCGATCGACGATCTCGGCGCCGGCTCCTCGGGCCTGCGCACGTGGTCCGAGTTGAAGCCCGACTACGTCAAAATCGACCGTTATTTTGTTAGCGGTATCGATGCCGACGCCACCAAGCTCGGCTTCGTGCGCTCCATGCTGGACATGGGCCGCGCGATGGGATGTCGCGTGATCGCCGAAGGCGTCGAGACCGAGCGCGAATGTCGCGAACTGGTCGACCTCGGGCTGGATCGCTTGCAGGGCAATTTGTTTGGTCGCCCAGGCGCGGCCCCGGCAGCGTCGCTGCAATCGCTGGAATCCCTGGATCGTTCCATCCAGCCGCACGCCGCGCTGTGCGCCGAGCACATCGCAACTTATGTTCGGCCGGTGCCGCCGGAAATGCGCGTTACCGAAGTGGCGGAGCTGCTGCGGGACAATCCCGAGCATTTCACCTTGCCGGTGGTGCAGGATGGACGGCCGCTCGGCGTCGTACGGCGCGAACGTTTGTTCGATCTGCTCGCCAAGCCGCTGCATCCGGAGATCTTCAACAAACGGCCGGTGACTGCGGTGATGGAGTCGCCGACGCTGCTGATCGATAGCCAGTTGCGATTGGAGCAAGTCAGCCGTCTGGTGACGCAGAAGGGCCGGCCGCGACTCACCGAAGAATTCGTGATTACCAAAGAGGGTCGCTATCTGGGCATCGGCCAGACCATCGATGTATTGCGACTCATCACCGAGCAGCAGTTGCAGTCGGCGAAGCATTCCAATCCGTTGACGCTGCTCCCGGGCAACGCCGCCGTGCGTAGCTGCATCGACAAGCTGATCGAGACGCGCAAACGTTTCATCGTCGCCTACTTCGATGTGGATTCGTTCAAGCCCTATAACGACGTGTACGGTTATGCGCAGGGCGATCAAGTGATTCTGCATTTGACCTCGCTGCTAAAGAATCACTTCTCGGCGCGGCTGGACTTCATCGGTCACGTCGGTGGCGACGATTTCGTGATCGTCATGCGTTCCGCCGATTGGCGCGATCGTGTGACTGCCGTGTTGGATCAGTTCGCTGCGACCGTTGGCGAGTTCTATTCGCCCGAGCATGCAGGTGATGGCTTCATCCTCGCCGCCGACCGCGACGGTCGCCCTCGCAAGTTCCCGCTGCTGACTTTGTCCGTCTCCGCGCTCGATTCGGAAACGATCGGCGCGACCAGCGCCGACGCGATGGCTCATCAGCTCGCGCACGTGAAAAAGTACGCCAAGCAACAGCCCGGCAACAGCTTCATCCTGCGCAGCGACGATCGGATCGTCGACATGCTCGCGGGGTCGCGGCGTCCCTCGCCGGAGGCGCACCACCCCGAGTTGATGAACACCGCCTGAGGCACGTCAACCTTCGCCGTCCTGGCGCGTTATATCTCCTCCATCGCAGAGGAGGTGCCCATTGTCCCTCGCTCCCATCATTGCGGCCAATCGCTTCGGTCTCGGCGCGCGGCCGGGGGAAATCGCCGACATCGACACGGATCCGCAAGGTTGGCTGATCGCGCAGATCGTCGGTGCTCGCTCTGCCTCCTCTGAGTTGAATGGCTTGCCGACGTCGGCAGCGGCTTTCGAGGCTTATGCTGAGGCTCTCCGGCAGCGTCGCGAGCGCAAGGATGCGGCTGAGAATGAGATGAAGGCGGAGCCGCCGACGATGGAGAACGGTCGCAGGCAGATCGCCGCGATGTATCAGCAGCAGGTCGCTGCGCGTTATCGACTGGCAGCACACACTGAGGAGCCGTTTCGCGAACGGCTGGTGCATTTCTGGACCAATCATTTCGCGGTCTCGGCGGACAAGGCGCAAGTGGTGGGGCTCGCGGCCACGTTGGAATACGAGGCGATCCGGCCGAACCTTTCTGGACGATTCGTCGATTTGTTACTGGCCGTCGAAGCGCATCCGGCCATGATCCTGTATCTGGATAACCAGGCATCGATCGGCCCCAACTCCACCGTCGCGCGGCGGCGTGAGCGCAAGCTGAACATCAACGAGAACCTCGCCCGCGAAATTCTCGAGCTGCACACGCTCGGCGTGAACGGCGGTTACACACAAACGGATGTGACGACATTCGCGCTCGCGCTCACCGGCTGGTCGGTTGGAAACAAACGCAGCAAGACACCGGAGCGGGCGGGCCAATTCGAGTTTCGCGAAGCGGCTCACGAGCTTGGCGCCAAGACCGTGCTCGGCAAACGATATGTTCAGGATGGGATCGAGCAGCCGCGCGCGGTGTTGAAAGACCTCGCGAGTCATCCGGCGACGGCCAGGCATGTTGCTTTGAAGTTGGCGCGCCATTTCATTGCGGATGAGCCGCCAGCTTCGGCTGTCGAGCGATTGGCGAAAGTGTTTCGTGACACGGGCGGCGATTTGCCTTCCGTGCATCGTGCGCTGGTGGAGAGTCCGGAGGCGTGGCAGCAGGCGGTGACCAAGTTCAAGACGCCACACGATTTCGTCGTGTCGACGTTTCGCATGCTGGATTTCGTGCCTCAACAGCCGCAACAGATTCTCTCGCCGTTTCAATTGCTCGGTCAGCGGCCCTATTCGCCTGGTTCGCCGGCTGGCTGGCCGGACACTGCGAGTGGATGGGATGGGCCTGATGCATTGTTGAAGCGAATCGAGTGGGCGAGTGCGGTCGGGGATCGCATGGGTTCCAAAGCTCAGCCGCTCGTGCTCGGCGCTCAAGCGCTTGGGCCTGCGCTCGCAGAGCGCACGCGAATCGCGATTTCTCGTGCGGAGAGTGGGGCGCAGGGGCTGGCGTTGCTGCTGGCGAGTCCGGAGTTTCAGCGGCGATGAGTACCGCGCTTGCTTGGAAGGGTGTTGATGAGGTGAGCTCATGGAACAGGTAGGTCGTCGGGCTTTTGTGATCTCGTCGTTGCTCGGCGGCGTGGCGACGTTGCTGCCTCGTATACCTGTGGCGGAGACGAAATCGGACGCTCGCTTCGGGCTGGTGATCCTGCGCGGGGCGCTAGATGGGCTCGGTGCGGTGCCGGCGTACGGCGATGGCAATTACGCGAGCAAGCGAGGCGCGCTAGCGATCACGGCGCCGACGCAAAAGTTGAACGGCATGTTCGCGTTACATCCGGCGTTGGCTCATTTCCAGGAGCGTTACCAGCAGAAGGAGCTGATCGTGTTCCACGCGGTTGCGTCTCCGTATCGCGAGCGGTCGCATTTCGATGGGCAGGATCTGCTCGAGAACGGCATGTCACAGCTCAAAGGTGAGCGCGACGGCTGGTTGAATCGTGCCCTGCCTTCGCTACCTGCGGCGAAGGCGCGCAGCACTGACAAAGTGGCTCTGGCGCTCGCGCAGAATGTGCCGCTGGTGCTTCGAGGCGATGCGGCGGTGAATTCTTGGGCGCCGTCCCGGCTGCCCAATGCGGATGCCGATACGTTGCAACGTATCGCCGATCTCTATTCCACCGATGAATATTTCGCGAGTCGCTTGCAGTCTGCGCTGGCAGCAGATGGCATCGCTGGTGAGGGTATGAACGCGATGCAGGGCAAGCGCGATCCGTTGAACGGCTTCAACGCCGTGACGTCCGCAGCGGGAAAGTTTCTTGCCGCATCCGATGGCCCGCGCGTCGCTGTGATTGAAGTGGGTGGTTGGGATACACACGCAAAT
>JBEVKA010000495.1:0-3029 GCA_040509855.1 Steroidobacter sp. | reverse complement strand
TCCATGCGCGAACAGGGATGACAGGAGCCGGTGCCTTCCATGAGCACGCCGCCGATCTCGAACTGAGCTCCGTTCAAAGCCAGCAGGTTGACGCCACTGACCACGATATTCCGTCGCAGCAGCGCCGGATCGACATGATCGCGACCTAGAAAGCGCGCAATCACCGGCAGATGCTCGGCTTGAATCAACGTCACCTGTCGCTTGCTGGATGCTCCGCCGCTAAACCGATCACCCGTCAATCCGCGGCCTTCGCGCGCTTCGACCGTGTCCACGACGATCATCGGCTCGCGACGCGCCGGACGCACACCGATCCATTCCACCGCGCCTCTGGCCGGCACACTGGCAAGCAATTCATTCATATCGAAGGGCATAGCCGAGTATAGCGCCCCATTGCTTGCACGCAGGCACATGGCTCAAGCTGCGCTTCAATCAGGGAGGTCAGCGTCATGATGCGAATGGCGAGCCGGATATTCTGGGTGCTGCTGGCAGGCACACTCCTCACACAGTGTCGTAGTCCCGCGCTCAATGAACTGACGCCGCGTCGCGCGCCGGTGCTGCTCGCAATCTTTGCTCATCCCGATGACGAGGCGAGCGTCGGCCCGGTGCTCGCCAAGTACGCGGCCGCAGGTGTGCAAGTTCATCTGGCAGTTGCTACTGATGGTCGGCTCGGCGTCACCGCGCACGCTGGCATTCCCGCAGGCGATGCTTTGGCCGCCGCTCGCAATCAGGAGCTGGCGTGCGCTACCGACAGACTCGGACTGCAAGCGCCGATTCAATTCGGCCTGTACGATCAGTTCAAGATGACCGAGGGGCTCGAACCCTACATGACGCAGCTCAACGAGCTGCGGGAGCGCGTACGCAAATTGTTCGAGGAGTTGCAACCAGATGCGGTCATCACCTGGGGACCGTCCGGCTGGACCGGTCATCCCGATCATCGCCTGGTCAGCGCCATCGTCACCGAAGTGTTTCAAAGCGAGCGCTGGGTGCGACCCACGCAGCTCTACTATCCAGGCGTGCCGACTGGACCCAATCCGATCCCTGTCGCCACGGTGGACGAACGATTCGTAAACGTTCGCATCGATCTCGAGCCGCGCGACTACGAGAAAGCGAAAGCTTCCTGGCTTTGTCATCGCAGCCAGTACACGCCCGAGCAGATCGAACAAATGCATCAGAGCTTGGTTTCGCTCCAGCAGGGCGTCGCCTATTTCCAACCGTTGGTCCCGAACGGACAGGCGGACTCGCTGTTGCCTCGCTCAACAAACTAAGCTCATCGTCGAGCCAGCCTTCTTTGCTGAGATTGCCGCGAACGGAAAGCGGCCGTCTTGACCCGGCTCTGACAAGTCACCGAACAGAATCGCCGCGTGCCGTTCTTGGAGTTATCAAAGAACACGCGATTGCAGTTGCTCGCATCGCAGATGCCAAAACGTTCTGCGTAACCGCCGCCGATCATCCTCGCCATCGCTTCGGCGCAGATCGACGTATACATGGGAACGAGCGGCGCGTCGGCAGGATGATGATGCATGCGCCAGACGCCCTCTTCCTTCGCCAGATAAGGATGCGCCGGATGTTCCGCGAGCATCGCATTGAGCTGAGACGCCGCTGCGTCGACGTCCTCGTCATCCAAACTCACGAACAGTTTTCGCAACCGCTGCGCCAGCGCCACGAAACCTGGAACGTCCTTCGGGCGTAGCATCGCGAGCGAAGGCCGATCGAACGCCAGGATGCGGGCGACGACAGCTTTACGATCGTCGATGTCCGGCAAGGTCAGCTCGTTCGAAAACGCGATGGCCACGATGACGCCGGCATCCATGTAACTGTCTAAATAAATTTGACTGGTCACTTTGCGGCTCGGTAGTGTGTCACTGTCATTCGATGTTACACCAGTGACGGGAGCGAGCAATGGCGCGATCGCTAGCAGGTAAGGTGGCACTGGTCGCAGGTGGCACGCGTGGCGCGGGCCGGGGCATTGCCGTGCAGTTGGGTGCGGCCGGCGCAACGGTCCACGTGACCGGGCGCTCCACTCGCGATCGTAAATCTGAAATGAATCGGCCCGAGACCATCGAGGAAACAGCCGAGTTGGTCACCAAGGCTGGCGGGCGTGGCATTCCCATGCGCGTCGATCACCTGGTGCCGGCAGAAGTGAAAGCATTGATCGAAAAGATCGAGCGCGACAGCGGCGGCCTGCACATCCTGGTCAACGACATTTTCGGCGCGACTCACATCGAATGGAACAAGACCGTGTGGGAGTCCGATCTCGACTACGGCTTGCGCCTGCTGCGTCTCGGTATCGATACGCACGCCATCACCAGCCATTTCGCCGTTCCACTGCTGCTCAAACAACGCGGCAGCCTGTTGGTGGAAGTGAACGATGGCACGGCAGAGTACAACGCCACTCGCTACCGCAACTCCTTCTTCTATGACCTGGCCAAGGCTGGCGTGCAGCGAATGGCTTTCGCGCTGTCGCACGAACTGCGAAACAAGAACGTAACGGTCGTCGAGTTGACGCCAGGCTGGCTACGCTCCGAAGCGATGCTCGAAGCATTCAAGGTTTCGGAAGGAAACTGGCGCGACGCCACGGCCCATGTGCCGCACTTCGCGATTTCGGAAACGCCCGCCTTCGTCGGTCGCGCCGTGGTGGCGCTGGCTTCGGATCCGCAAGTCGCGCGATGGCACGGACAATCGCTTTCCAGCGGCGCACTCGCTCGCGAGTACGGCTTCACAGATGTGGACGGCAGCCAGCCGGATGCGTGGCGCTACCTGGTCGAAGTGGAAGAAGCAGGCAAACCCGCGGACGTTACGGGCTATCGATGATTTCGCGCTAACATCACGGA
Organism: Steroidobacter sp.; assembly: GCA_040509855.1. Taxonomy (GTDB): domain Bacteria; phylum Pseudomonadota; class Gammaproteobacteria; order Steroidobacterales; family Steroidobacteraceae; genus Steroidobacter. Next base: position 198 of record JBEVKA010000495.1, on the reverse strand, counting down.
CTCCCGCCGAGCTTGGAGTTCCTCGATGTATTCGCGCTCACTGTTCATCGTCGCGTCGCTACTCATCTCGCTACACGCACGATCGGCAAGCGATCCCGGGGCCGATCCTGGGCCGATTCGCGCCACCAAGATCATTCTGGTCGGCGACTCGACGGTCGCCGTGCAAGGCGGTTGGGGCAGCAGCTTCTGCTCCGAGCA
>JBEVKA010000494.1:0-3853 GCA_040509855.1 Steroidobacter sp. | reverse complement strand
CCCGCCATGACCGTGCTGTTCGTCTGCGTCGGCTACATCCTGAGCATCGGCTTGTGGGCCAAGCCGCTGGTGAAGAACGAGACGCTCAGTTTCAAGCGCCGCCAGGCGGCTGGCGATCAATCTACTTCGTTGGTTCGAGCCGACTCGGGTTGATCGCCGGCAACTCGAAATAGAACGTCGTGCCCACGCCGGCCGCCGTGCGAAACGCCAGTGTGCCGCCATGCTGTTCGACGATGCTGCGGCTGATGTTCAAGCCGAGCCCCGAGCCGCCTTTGCGGTTGGTCGCGGTGGAGTTCGCCTGGGCGAATTTCTTGAAGATGTGAGGATGAAACTCCTCGGGAATACCCGATCCATGATCGACGACGCTGACGCGCACTCGATCGCTTACCGGTTCGACATGGATCTCCACCCGCGCGCCCTGCGGGCTGAATTTGATGGCGTTGGAAATGAGATTGGCGAGCACCTGCATGATCCGATCGGGATCGGCATCGACCATCGCCTGCGGCATCCGGCAGTGAGTCTCGATCGTCACATGGTATTGCTCGGCGTAACCGGTCAGCTCCTGCGCCGCTTGCTCCGCGAGTTGTTCGATGTCGATCTGGGTCTTGCGATACTCGAACGCACCGGACTCCATCTTTTCCTGGTCGAGAATGTCACTCACCAGCCGATGCAGGCGGTCGGCGTTACGATCCGCCAGCGAGACCAGCGACTGTGCCTTGGCGGGGAGTTCGCCGGCGGAACCGCTGGTCAGCAGTCGGGTCGCGCCTCGTAGTGCGGTCACTGGCGTTCGCAGTTCGTGACTGACCATCGCCAGGAATTCGACCTTGGCGCGCTCGGCGTGCTTGCGCTCGCTGATGTCCTGGATCTGGGCCACGAAGTACATGGGCTGATCGTTGTCCCACACCAGCGAGACATTGAGCTGCGCCCAGACCAGGTGACCGGCGCGGTGGCAGTATCTCTTTTCCATTTGATACGTCCGCAGCTGACGCGACAACATCTGCTGCACCAGGCGCAGGTCCGCTTCCAGGTCTTCCGGATAGGTGATGGTCTGAAAGGTCGTGTTCAGCAACTGCTCGGCGTCGTAGCCGAGGATGTCACATAGCGCCTTGTTGACGCGCAGCCAGTGTCCTTCGGTCGACACCAATGCGATGCCGATGGGCGCATTCTCGTACGCTTCGCGAAACAGAGCTTCGCTGCGTTCGAGCGCGGCGTGCATCATCTTGCGGGCACGATGCGCCTTGCGTAGAGCACTGGCGTTCCGTCGCTCTTCGAGAAGCACGGTGACTTGTCGCGACAGCGCGCGCAACGCCTTGCGTTGATCCGCGTCGAACTGTCGAGGCTCGCGATCGATGACGCACAAAGTGCCCAGGGCATAACCTTCCGGGCTCATCAACAGCACACCCGCATAGAAGCGAATGCCGGGATCGCCGGTCACATAGGGATTGTTGGCGAAGCGCGTGTCGCCATGCGTATCGGGGATGATGAATATATCGTCGCCATTCTCGACGGCATACGAACACAGACCATGCTCGCGCGGCGAGTCCCCGCCATCGATGCCGTAGGTCGATTTGCACCACTGCCGATTCGCATCGACCAGCGTGATGGACGCAATCGGTGTCTTGCAGATCTGCGACGCCAGTAGCGTGATGTCGTCGTAGACCGTTTCGGGCAGCGAATCCAGCACGTCGTAAGAGCGCAGCACCTGCACACGCCGCGCTTCACGCGACAACAAAGAGACAGCTTCCTCTTCGGGGAGGACGACAGTATCCGACTCGGCAATTTCGACGGCCATCGCGTATGTCAGCTCAGTTCTGGAGGCGGCATGGAGGCAGCCCAGCATGGATGCTCTCCGAGGCGGGCCTGAGCGGAATATGAGATGTCTCCTGACTGCGCGCCAACTGTGTGTGACATCACAGGATGGCGGCCCTCGGACTCGCCGGCCTGCGTGAAGCCGGTCACAGTTACAGGCGAGGAGGGCAGCTAGGCTGCGCGCCACTACTGGGCTCGACCTGGAACGCGGGAGAAACATCGTGGCATTGCAGTTGAAGAACCTGGACGGCTACTCCGCCGGAGGGGCGCTGCGCAAGCTCGGCTTCCTGGTGGCGATCGTATTCGTGCTGATCTTGTTCGGCGGCGTGTTCGGCACCATCGCCACCGGCAATGTCGGCGTGCGGACCACGCTGGGCATCATGAATCAGCAGGAAGTCACACCCGGCGTCTACGCCAAGTGGCCGCTCATTTCGCGCATCGAGGAATTCACCGCCAAGGAAGTGGCCATCGATCTGACCGACCTCACTCCCAAGGCGCGCGACAATCTTTCTTTGCGCGACATGGATATCACTATTTATTACCGGGCCGAGGGCGAAGCGATCGCCGATCTCTACGCCAAGTACGCGGGACAGTCGCAACGTTCCGATGAAGGCTACATGCTGCCGGCGTACAACCTGGTGATGAGAGTCGCCCGTAACACGGCCTATGAGGAAGTCGCCAAGCTCGACTCGTTAATCATGCACACGCGGCGCGACGAGCTGAGCAGCGCCATGCATAGGAACATGCAGGAAGAGCTGGATCAGACCGATCCAGGCGTCTTCAAGATCACGCGCGTGGTAGTGCGCGCGGTAATCACCGATCCTTCCATCGAGGAATCGATCCGCAACGCCGTCGCCAATCAGAAACGGCTGGAGGCCATGGAAGTGCAGACTCAGATCGCGCAAAAGGAAGCGGAAATCCGTGTCACCGAAGCGCGCGGCATTTCCGAGTCCAACAAGATCATCGCGGGCAGTCTCACCCGCGAGTATCTGCAACACGAGGCCAATCAGGCGCTGTTGAAGTTTGCCGAGAGCGACAACGCGAGCACGGTGATTCTGCCCGCCGGCATGTCGGTGGCGCCGCTCATCAACACCAATCCGCCTGCGGCCGCGCCCAAGCAGTGAGCGTTGGTTAGCTTATCTGCGCGACCTGATAAAACATATCGACGTAGCCCAGGGTCGCATCGGTGATGCCAGCGACCTTGGGATTGGTCGAGTCGATTACGTAATATTCGTTGGGCGCGTGAGCGCCCGAGCCGTGGCCGAATCCGAACTGTCCAGCCGGGAGCGACAACGGCGGCGCAGTGAACACCGATCCTGGCCATGAGCCGGCGAGGCGGGGATTGAGTGTCGCCTTGATGCCCGCGCGTTTGTAAGTTGCCAGTTCGGCGCGAATGATGCGGCTGTCCTCGGCGCTTTCAGTCGGATCGTAGCCGCCGGTGATGTTTGTTTCGACGTCGGTGAAGCCGTGCTTGTCGAGATGCGCACGCAGCTTCTTCTCGGCCTCTTTGCGAGTTTGATTCGGCACCAGGCGCAGATCGAGCTTGGCCACGGCGCGCCCTGGCAGAATGGTCTTGCCACCAGGGCCGGTGTAACCGGACACCAAACCTTCGATGTTCACCGTCGGCTGCGAGGCGAGTCGTTCGAGCGCCTGCGGATAGGGCAGATCGTCGATCCATCGCGTGACGCCGAGCAGTTTCTTTTGTGTCTGCTCGTCACCGCTACGTGCCAGCTCCGCGATCAATTCTTTCTCGCGCGAGGTGAGCGGGCGAACGTTTTCGAACCAGCCATCGATCACGGGCGTGTTGCCGTCCGCACTCACCAGACAATTCAGCGCCGCGACCAGGCGCCAGGCAGGCGAGTCGACCATCGCTTTGACGCTGGAGTGAACGTCGCCCCTGGGGCCGCGACCCCATTTCTCGCCGCTCGCGACCAGTTCCAGTTCGATCAAGCCCTTCGCGCCGAGATTGACCGCGACGTTGCCGTTTACATCCTGCCAGCTGGCGGGAATGAAAATACCTTCGGCCTTCTTGAGCGCGGCGAAG
>JBEVKA010000493.1:0-7118 GCA_040509855.1 Steroidobacter sp. | reverse complement strand
CATCGCGTGCTTGCCATCTACACGCAGCCGGATCGGCCGGCGGGGCGCGGGCAGCAGGTAACGATGAGCGCCGTGAAACAGTGCGCGCTCAAACATGAGTTGCCGGTCGAACAGCCGCAAACATTGAAAGATGCAGCGGCGGTTGAACGGCTCGCGCAATGGTCGGCGGATTTGATGATCGTCGTCGCGTACGGACTGTTGTTGCCGAAGACGGTTTTGGACACACCGCGACTGGGCTGCGTGAACATTCATGCGTCGTTGCTGCCGCGCTGGCGCGGAGCGGCGCCAATTCAGCGCTCGATTCAAGCAGGCGACCAACGATCGGGTGTGACGATCATGCAAATGGATGTGGGTCTCGACACCGGTCCCATGCTGCTCGAACGAGTGACGCCAATCGGTCCGCGAGAAACCGCTGCGACGTTGCATGATCGACTCGCGACGATGGGCGCCGAAGCAATCGTCGCGGCAATCGATACAATCGCCGTCGGCAAAGCAATGCCTCGCGTACAACCACAAGAAGGCGCGACCTACGCCACCAAGATCCGCAAGGAAGAAGCGCTGATCGACTGGGCCAGATCCGCGAGTGAGATCGATCGACAAGTGCGTGCATTCAATCCGTGGCCGATCGCCGAGACCCGTTGGAACGGCCAGCAACTGCGCGTGTGGGAAGCAACGCCAATTGCATCCAAAACATCCGCTGCGCCAGGAACCGTGATCGCTACGAGTGCTGCGGGCATCGACGTGGCGACGAGCGATGGAGTGTTACAACTCACGCGCGTGCAGGCCGCCGGCCGCAAGGCGATGGCTGCCGCGGATTTCCTGAAAGCTCATCGCCCTGAAGGCGCGGTTCTCGGCGCGTGAGTTCTTCCGCCGCAGTTCGCGCCAAGGCAGCCAGAGTCATCGCGGACGTCGCCATGCGCGGGCGCTCGCTGGACACCGCGCTGACGTTCGACCCCAGCTGGAATAAACACGAGCGCGGCCTGTTGCGGTCGCTGTGCTACGACAGTATCCGCTGGTACATCCGATTAGATACATTGCTCGGGCGGCTGCTCAGCCGCCCGAATCAATCGCTCGATCCCGAGATTCGAGCGCTCGCCATCGTGGGGTTGTGTCAGTTGTTGTACACCGACATTCCCGAGCACGCGGCGGTGGCTGAAACTGTCGCGGCGACGCGCGTGTTGGATCAGCCGCGCGCGTCGGGATTCATCAATGCGATTCTGCGACGCTGCCAGCGCGAGCACGCGCAATTGTTGCCGGAGATCGATCGCGATCTCGCGATGCGTACGGCGCATCCGCGCTGGCTGGTGGAAAAGCTGCGCAAGGATTGGCGCGAACGCGCGAATGAGATTCTCGACGCCAATAATCAGCGGCCGCCGTTCTGGCTGCGCGTGAATCGACTCCGAGCAACGCCTGCGAATTATCGGGCGGCGTTACAGGAAAAGCAGATGGGCGTGACGGCGAGCCTGTTCGATGGCGCCGCATTGCTGTTGGATAAAGCCATGGATGTCGGCGATTTACCGGGATTCGAACAAGGATGGGTTTCCGTGCAGGACGCCGCGGCTCAGCTCGCCGCGCATCTCGTCGACCCGCGCGCGGGCGAGCGCATTCTCGACGCGTGCGCCGCGCCGGGCGGCAAGACCGGACATTTGCTCGAACTCGCGCCTGAACTCGCCGCGCTGACCGCGGTCGATGTATCTCCAGAGCGCTTGGAGCGCGTCAAGCAGAATTTGCAACGGTTGGGATTGTCGGCGCACCTGATCGCGGGTGATGCCGCCGAGCCGGAGCACTGGTGGGATGGTCAACAGTTCCATCGCATCCTGCTCGACGTGCCGTGTTCAGCCACGGGTGTGATCCGTCGGCATCCTGATATCAAGCTGCTGCGTCGGAGCGATGACATCGCGGCCTTGGCCGCGCGCCAATCGCAGCTGTTGCGTGGGCTGTGGCCGCTGCTGCTGCCGGGCGGCCGGCTGGTCTATGCGAGCTGCTCGGCGCTGCAAGCGGAAACCACTGCGGTGATCGAGGAATTTCTCGCTGCCGAACCGACCGCGCGCGACGTCACACAGGACCGGGTGAACGCGTTGCGCGCTTTCCTGCCGCCGGTGCTCATCGAGGGAACGGACGCGGGCGTTCGTGGCTTACGAATTGGCCCAGGCTCCGCCGGGATGGACGGTTTTTATTATGCTGTGCTGGAGAAGTCGACCAACGACGCACTTCCCGGCTCAGGTTTCCTGGTCTAGATCTCGGTTAAGGATTCCTCGTGGCGGCAAGCCCAACCTGGCGCGACGCGCTTTGCCCTGGCGGGCCGGACACAGTCCGGCGGCCGGCGGCATGGCTCTTTGCCGCCGCGCTGGTATTGCTGAACTGCGCATTCGGCGCGGATGCATCGGCGGAGACCCACTTCGAAGTTCGCTCCGCGTATATCGAGCCCGCCGAGCGCGTGTACGAGCTGAACGCGACCCTGAACTTCGATCTGCCCGAAGGCGCGCGCGAAGTCATCCGTGAAGGTGTGCCGCTCACGATGCATCTGGAGATCGTCGTCAAACGCCAGCGCAGTTACTGGCTGGACGAGACGGTCGCCACGCTCGATCAATCCTACGAGCTTGCCTACCGCGCCTTGAGCGAACGCTATCTGGTGCGCAATCTGAATAGCGGCGAACAAGCGTCCTATGCGACGCTCGACGCCGCGCTCGATGCGATGCGCGTCATCAGCCGCCTGCCGATTCTGGATCAGGCGCTGGTGACGCAGAACCGGCGGCATGAAATCAGCATCCGCGGTAATCTCGACGTGCGCACGATGCCCGATGCCTTGCGCTTCGTGCTGTTCTGGTCCGACGACTGGCGACAGCGCAGCGAGTGGTACACATGGTCCCCGCAACTCTGAAACGCACGCTGGTCTCGATCCTGGTGCTCATAGGATCGGGGCTGTGGGTGGCCGCGCTGCTCATCATGGCGCAGACCGTGCAGCAGTCGGCGCATTTCAGCGATCTCCATCCCTTCATCGTCGGCGTCAACGTTGCCGGCCTGCTGGTGCTGCTGATTCTCATCGGCGGTCGCCTGTTACAACTGGTGCGCGACTGGCGCAAGCGCGTGGTCGGCTCGCGGCTCGAAGCGCGCATGGTGTGGATGTCGGCCACACTCGCCATGGCGCCGCTGCTGCTGGTGTTCTATTTCTCGGTCGTGTTCCTCAACCGCGGCATCGACAGCTGGTTCCACGTCGAAATTCGACAAGGCCTGGAAGACGCGTTGACTTTGTCACGCGCCGCGCTCGATCTCCGCATGCGCGAATATTTGGAACGAACGCGCGCCGTCGCCGCGCGCATCGCGCCCGCTCGCACCGACGCGATTCGCAGGCTCGATGAGCTGCGCCAGGAAAACGAAGCGCTGGAGCTGACGCTGCTCGGCTCGAACAGCCGCATCATCGCGACCAGCTCGGATCTGCTCGGCGAGTTGCCCGCGCCGCTCACCGAGGAAATGACCATGCAGGTGCGACAGGGTCGCGACTACGTCGCGTTGGACCCAGTCGCGGGCGGCGGTTATCTCGTGCGCACGGCAGTGAGGGTGCCGCTGGTAGTGCCGGGCGATGAGATGCGGATGTTACAAGCGATCTATCCCATCGAGCGGCGCTTGGGCGAGCTCGCCGATACGGTCGAGGCTTCATATCAACGTTACGGCGAGAAGGCGCGCTTGCGCGAGCCGCTGAAGACCAGCTTCACGCTAACACTCACATTGGTGTTGTTGCTGTCGTTGTTTGGCGCGCTGTACGGCGCGTTCTGGGCCGCGCGACGTATGGTGCGTCCAATTCAAGATTTGGTCGCGGGCACGCGTGCGGTCGCCAAAGGCGATTTCGATTTGCGTCTGCCGCTGACCTCGCACGATGAAATGGGCATTCTGGTTCACTCGTTCAACGACATGACCAAACGTCTGGCGCGTTCGCGCGAAGAGACGCGCCGTGTCCAGCAAGCGGTGGAAGCAGAGCGCGCGAATCTCTCGGTCATCCTGGCGCGCCTGTCCACCGGCGTGATTTCGCTCGAACCGGATCGCACGATCCGCACCGCGAACCAGGCCGCGTGTTCGATTCTCGGCGTCGAGGTTGAGGCGCTCATCGGCAAGCTCCTGCAAGCGAGCGCGGGCACCACTCTGTTCGAGCAATTCCAGACCGCGTGCAACGCGCATCTGGAGGCGGGTCAGAGCGAATGGCGCGAGCAGCTGGTGCTCCAAGGCGATTCGGCGCGCCGGATTCTGATGTGTGCATGCACGGCGCTGTCCGACGAGGATCAGACGCCGAGCGGCTTCGTCATCGTGTTCGATGACCTCACGACGCTGCTACCGGCCCAGCGCGACGCCGCGTGGGGTGAGGTCGCGCGCCGCCTGGCGCACGCGATCAAGAATCCGCTGACGCCCATCCAGCTCTCGGCGGAACGCCTGCGGCGTAAGTTGCTGGGCCACATCGACGAGGCGCAGGGCCAGATGCTGGACCGGGCCACGCACACCATCGTGCAGCAGGTCGAGGCCATGAAAGAGATGGTCAACGCCTTCAGCGAATACGCGCGCGCGCCGGAGATGGATGTGTCACGCTTCGACCTGAACCAGCTCATCGGCGAAGTGGCGGAGCTGTACCGGGCGCCGGGCCGGCCGGGTACCAGCCTGCAATTGCAGCCGCAGCTGCCGGAAATCGAAGCCGACCGTGGCCGAATGCGGCAGATCATCCATAATTTGCTGGCCAACGCCTGGGAGGCGCTGGAAGGGGTGCCGAACCCGTCGGTGCGTGTCACCACGCGGTTGCTCGACCAGGGCAGCGTGACCACGGCCGGCATGCCCGGGGGGCGGGCAGCCGAGATCATCGTGGAGGACAATGGACCCGGGTTCCGGCCGGATGTGATCGGCCAGGCATTCGATCCTTATGTCACGACCAAACCGAAAGGCACGGGTCTGGGGCTCGCGATCGTGAAAAAGATTGTCGAAGAACACGGCGGCGCCATCGATGCGGATAATGTGCGCACAGGGGGTGCGCGGGTGCGTGTCGAGTTGCCGATGACCGCGGTACGCGGCGGCGGGCCGATGCGCGAACGGCGTACCGGGCCGAGGAGGGAGCGGGCATGAGTGCAGCACGCATACTAGTCATCGATGATGAAAGCGAGATCCGCGGGCTCCTGAAGGAGATCCTCGCGGACGAAGGCTATGAAGTGGACGTCGCCGCGGACGCCGCCGAAGCGCGCGCCGCGCGTGCTCAACACGACCCGGACTTGGTGCTGCTGGATATCTGGATGCCCGACACCGACGGCATCACCTTGCTGCGCGAATGGGTGCAGCCGAACGGCACATCATGCCCGGTCGTGATGATGTCCGGTCACGGCACCGTCGAGACCGCGGTCGAAGCCACGCGGCTCGGCGCGTTCGATTTCGTGGAAAAGCCGTTGTCGCTGGCGAAGCTGTTGCGCACCGTGGAGCGCGCGCTCGATTCCGGCCGTAACAAGCGTCTCAGCGGTCGCTCGCTGGTCCCACCGTTGATTGCTCCCGTCGGCAAGAGCCGCGCGATGGCAGCCCTGCGCGAACAAGTGCAGCAGGTCTCGCCGCATGAGACGCCAGTGCTCATCGTCGGTGAGCCAGGCAGCGGACGCGAGGCATTCGCGCGTTACATACATTCGCTCAGCCCGCGAGCTGCCGCACCTTTCGTGCAGCTGGTCGCCACCGGCGTAAGCGACGAAGGCGCTGCTGCAGCCTTGCACGGTACTGAAGACGCAAACGGCGTTCACGCCGGCGTGTTCGAGCAAGCCGCGGGTGGCGTGCTGTTCATCAATGGCGTCGAAGATTTGCCGCCCAAAGCGCAAGGCCTGCTGGTCTCGGCGCTGGAAACAAAGAGCTTCGTTCGCGTCGGCGGCGCCACGCCGGTGAGCATCAACGTGCGCATCATCGGCTCCGCCACCTCGCGCTTCTTGAATGCCGAGGGCACGGGCGTGCGGCTCGAACTGCTGTCACGCTTGAACGTGATTACTTTGAATGTGCCGCCGCTGCGCGACTATGCGCAGGACGTGCCCGACCTGCTGCGTCACTACGTCGACCGTCTCGTCGACGAACAACACTTGCCGTTCCGGCGCTTCGGCGTTGCCGCTCAAAATCGGTTGCGCAACTATCCGTGGCCCGGCAACGTCCGTGAGCTTCGCAACCTGGTGCAACGTTTGTTGATCCTCGGCGGCGAAGAAGAAATTCGCCTCGACGAAATCGAACGCGAGCTTGCCGCTCACGCGCCGACCAACGAGCCGCTGGTCAAACAAGATCTGCTCGCACTCCCGCTGCGCGAGGCGCGCGAACATTTCGAGCGCGCGTATCTGCAGCAGCAACTGATCCTTTGCAACGGCAAGGTCGGTCAGCTGGCGAAGCGTGTCGGCATGGAGCGCACGCATTTGTATCGCAAGCTGCGTTCGCTCGGCGTGGACTTCAGACAGCTGGCGGAAGATTAGACATCAGTTCGAACGCTGATCGATCACGCTGATTCGCACCGCCCAGCACTCAACGGCTGCGGACCCGTCATCCGTCCTACAGCGGTGACATCTACCCCAAGATATGAAGCCTACTCGCCGACGCGAATCACCAGCGCGTCGATGCGAGCCTGGCGCAGCTTGCTGCGAGTGTCTTCGAGCGTCTGCAGGTTGGTGATGGGGCCGACGCGCACGCGATGCCACGTGTCCTTGTCGATGGTCACTTTCTGAATCTTGGATTCCACGCCCTGCATGGCGATCAACGCCTTCACGCGGTCCGCGTCCTTGTGACTTCGAAACGAGCCCGCCTGCAGGATATAAGCGCCGGGCTTCTCGACCGGCCCGGCAACGACTGACGGGGCCGCGCCACCCTTGCCGTCCTGCTCGGGAATGACCACCTCATACTTGGGCAGCATCTCGTAGAAATCGAACTGCTGTTCCTCGCCTTCTTCCTGTGACTTCGGCGCCGGCTTTGTTTGAGCTTGTGCCTCATCGCGCGTCATCGGTGCGTTTGGCTGCGCGACGCGCGCTTCCGTGCGGCGATCGTAGATATAGACGCCGAGCGCGACCGCGAGTCCGAGCGCCAGGCCACAGACGAAGCCGGCCATACCCGACAAGCCGGACGCGCCCCCGGAGCGGCGC
>JBEVKA010000492.1:0-5629 GCA_040509855.1 Steroidobacter sp. | reverse complement strand
CGGGGATGATGCCTCGGTCGTCCCCAGGTTGCAAATGAGAACCTTTCTCACCTAAAGTCGCGCGCAGAAAAATTTGCAGCCAGCCAAACGTGCGCATTCGCGCGCGGTCGCCAGCCAGACATCTAGACCTTATGAATGGGAGATCTCTAGCTATGCGTGACTCGAACCACCTGCGCGGCACTACTCTCGCGGCCGCGATATTCACAGTGCTGCATGCGGCCGCGCCGGCCATGGCCGCCGACAACAAGCCACAACAGCTGCCGAAGATCTCAGTGGGCGGGGCCGAGAACTCGGTGAAGACCGACGTCTCCTCCTCGCCCAAGTACTCACAGCCCCTGCTCGACACGCCGCAGACAATCACTGTGATCCCGGCGACTGTCATCCGGGATCGCGCGGCCGCGACACTGCGCGATGTATTGCGTAACTCGCCTGGCATCACCTTTCAGGCCGGCGAAGGCGGCGGCGGTCTGCCTGGCGATCAGAACTTCTCCATGCGCGGCTCGAGTGCGCGCAATAGCCTGTTCGTCGACGGAGTGCGCGATATCGGCAGCTACACCCGAGACTCGTTCAACCTGCAGCAGGTCGAAGTCATCAAGGGCCCGACCGGCACCATGGCTGGGCGTAGCGCGACCAGCGGCGCGATCGATCAAGTGACCAAGACACCGCAGCTGGAGGACGCGCAGGAATATTCGCTCGGCTACGGCAGCGACGATTACAAACGGGTCACCAGTGACATCAACCTGGGCCTGGGCGACAGCATGGCGTTCCGACTGAACGCGATGTATCACGACGCCGAGGTCTCTAATCGCGACGTGGTGGAGAACAAGCGCTGGGGCATCGCCCCGTCGTTCGCGCTCGGCCTTGGCGAAGCGACGCGCTTCACTGCCAGCGCGCTCTATGTCGATGAAGACAATGTGCCGGACTACGGCCTGCCGTGGGGCACGCTGACGCAAACGACCGCGTCCGATCCGTCACACAACGGCACCTTCCCCACCGGCGCGTATGAAGCGACGCCGGGCGTAGATCAAAGCAACTTCTATGGCTTGAAGAACTACGACTACGAGGACATCGAGACCAAGGCCGGCACGCTGCAACTCGAACACGATTTCAACCAGACCGTCACCGCGCGCAACGTGCTCCGCTATCTCGATAGCGAACGCTCTTCCGCGATCACCGCGCCGCGTCCGCCGAATCGCCAATTGCAGCGGCGAGACATGGAGACCGAGAACATCACCAACCTCACCGATGTCACGCTCGCATTCCAGACCGGCGGCATCGAACACGCGCTGGTGACCGGTTTGGAACTCACGCGCGAGACCACTAACAGTCGCAACAGCTCGAACACCGCCAACCAGCCGACCATTCCGGATTTCTTCAACCCGAACCCGAATCTCGCGCCGCTCGGCCCGATGGCGCCCAACACCGGTAATCCCTCCGAGACCGAGATCAAGAACATTGCGCTGTACGTGGTCGACACGATCAAGCTCAGCGAGCAATGGGGCATCACCGCCGGCGCGCGTCGTGACGATGTCGACGTGGATTTCGAGTTGCGCAGCTTCACCACCGGCGCGATCACCGAACGTCTGTCGCGCTCCGATGAAGAGATCACGTATCAGGCCGCCGTTACGTTCAAACCCGTCGCCGAAGGCACTCTGTATGTCGCGTACGGCACCGGCTTCGACCCCACCGTCGACGCGGGCACCGTGGGTGCGGGCCTCAGCAGCTCGCCCACGCAGGCGAATAACGTCAACCTGCCGCCGGAAGAGAGCAGCAATTTCGAAGTCGGCGCGAAGTGGGAAGTGTTCGACCGGCGCCTGGCGTTGAACGCCACCGTGTTCCGCACCGAGAAGACCAACCTGCGCACGCGCAATCTGAACTCCGATCCGTTCATCCTCAACGGCGAGCAGATCATCGAGGGCCTGGAACTGTCGGCCGCCGGCATGCTCACGCCCGCGTTGTCGGTGTTCGCCGGCGCGAGCTTCCTCGACACCGAGTACAAGCTGTCCTCGAACCCGCTCGAGCTGGGGCAGGAGCTGCCGCTGGTTCCGGAATTCTCCGCGAATGCGTGGGCCACCTATGTGCTGCCGTTCGGCCTCACGGTTGGCCTCGGCCTGCAATACACCGACGACATGGTGCGCTCGCGCAGCGCTACGCTCGGCGAACTGGTGGTCGACGGCTACGTGCTGGCCGACGCGATGGCGAGCTATGACGTGAACGAGACAGTGTCGCTGCGGCTCAACGTCATCAACCTGGCGGACAAGGAATACGTCGATCGCTTCGGTGGCGGTCACTACGTCCCAGGTGCGGGACGCTCGGCGCAGCTCACTGCGTATCTGAGCTTCTAGTTCGACACGCACACCCGGGTACATGGATGTACCCGGACGCCGAAGGCGGCGACCGAGCAGGATGCCCGATCCCGAGTCATAAACGAGACTGTCGGCGCCTTGTGCCGACAGCCCGCATCGGCGAGGCTTGGCAGCATGCTGCTGCACGTTCCCAATGTTTTATCTGCTGAGCAGGTGGCCGAATGCCGCCGCCAGCTCGACGCCGCCGACTGGATCGATGGACGCGTCACCGCCGGACATCAATCGGCGCAGGCCAAAGACAACGCGCAGCTTCCCGAGGATTCGCCGGTCGCGCGCCAGCTCGGGCAAATGATCTTGACGGCGCTGGAGCGCAGTCCGTTATTCGTCGCCGGCGCATTACCGCTGAAAATCTTCCCACCGTTGTTCAATCGTTACGCCGGCGGACAGTCGTTCGGTAATCACGTCGACAACGCCATGCGCAAGATCAGGGGCACGTCGACATGGGTGCGCACGGACATCTCCGCGACGTTGTTTCTCGCGCAGCCAACGGAGTATGACGGCGGCGAATTGATGATCGACGACACCTACGGCTCACACAGCGTCAAGCTGCCGGCGGGCGATCTGGTGCTCTACCCTTCCACCAGCCTGCATCGCGTGCAGCCGGTGACGCGCGGCGCGCGCATCGCTTCATTCTTCTGGATTCAAAGCATGGTGCGTGATGACGCCGAACGCACGCTGCTGCTCGATCTCGATCTGGCGATTCAGCGACTGAACGGTGATGTGCCCAAGCATCCGGCGCTGGTGCAGCTCACCGGTGTTTATCACAACCTGCTGCGACGCTGGGCCGACGCGTCCTGATCGAGCTTGCGCAACTGCTCCGGCGTGCCGACGTTGTGCCAGGCGCCGTGATAGAGCTCGCCGCTGACGCGTCCTTTGCGGATCCAATCAAACATCAGCGGCGCGAGCGGAAACTTGCCGGGCTCGCAGCCCGCGAAGAACTCCGGGCGGAACACGCCGATGTTCGCATAGGTGAAGCGCTCGCCGGCATCGACGAGACGTCCATCCGTCAAACCAAAATCGCCACGAGTGTGAAAGTCAGGATTCGGTGCGAGCACGAAGTGCGCGACGTCGGCCGCGGCCGGTTTGTCGATACAGGTGCCAAACGGATATTCGGTCCAGATATCGCCGCTGACGACGATGAACGGCTCCTTGCCCGACGCACCGGCGAGCACGGGCAATGCCTTGAAGATGCCGCCGCCCGTTTCGAGCGCGACATCGCCTTCATCGCTGTACTGAATGCGCACGCCGAACCGAGAACCATCGCCGATCGCCTCGCGGATCTGTGCGCCGAGCCAGGCGAGATTCACGACGATGTCGCGCACGCCGGCAGCCGCCAGCGTTTCAATGTGATATTGGATCATCGGCTTGCCAGCGACCGGCAGCAGCGGCTTGGGCGTCTTGTCGGTGAGCGGACGCATCCGCTCGCCGCGCCCCGCCGCCAGGATCATCGCGCGCATCAAGCTTTGGCCTTGGCATCCATCGCGGGCACGATGCGCTGTTCGATGAACGCGGTCAGGAAATCCAGATCGGCGTAATTCTTGACCACCTGACGTACGTAACTCAGCGTGCGCGGCAGGTCCTTCAGGTAACCCGACTTGCCGTCGCGGTGATACAGGCGAGCAAAAATGCCGAGCACCTTGATCTGCCGCTGCAGCCCCATCAAATCGAACCAGCGCAGAAACTCCGCTTCGTTCGCGCCCGCGTCGAGCCCATGGCGCTGAGCCGTGTCGCGATAACGCCGCACCCACGCATGCACGCGTTCGATGGGCCACGCCACGTAGGAATCGCGCAGGAGCGAAACCAGGTCGTAGGTCACCGGCCCGAACACGGCGTCCTGAAAATCGAGGATGCCGGGATTCGCACCATGCGTCTTGCCATCGCACACCATGAGATTGCGCGAGTGATAGTCACGATGTACGAACACCTTCGGCTGCCGCAATGCTTCCGCGACCAGCAGGTCGAACACCTTCGCCAGCGCGGCGCTCTCGGCATCGTTCAGCCGCAGACCCAGGTGCTTGTTACAAAACCATTCAGGAAACAGCCCCATTTCACGACGCAGCAGCGCGTCGTCGTACGCGGGCAGCTGAGTTGCGTGTTTGCCGGCGCGCGCCTGAATAGCGACCAATGCGTCGATGGCGTCGTTGTAGAGCCGCTCGGCGTCGCCGCCGGCGTCCAGGTCGGCGAGATAAGTACGCGAGCCCAGGTCGGTGTTCAGCAGGAATCCCTGGTGTTGGTCGCGCTCCAGGACGCGGGGTGCGTTGACACCCACATCCACCAGCATGGCCGCGACCCGGATGTAGGGACCCATGTCCTCTTTGTCCGGCGGCGCGTCCATTGCAATCCAGGTGCGCCCCTGGCGCGAAACGCGGAAATAGCGACGGAAACTTGCATCCGCCGAGGCCGTGGTCACGACGAAATCACGGGCGCCGAATAACGTGGCCAGCCATTGTTCGAGTTGTTCCAACCGCGCGTCGCGCGGCGCGCTCGAGGCTGAATGAGCATCGGGTGAAGGTGATGACACGCGGATCGAAGCTCCGAAGTGAGAGGGGTCGCAAAATCTCAGGCGCAAATTCGCGGCCCGGGGCGGACGGCGCTCATTATAATCGCGCCCCGATGCACCGAACTGCGACACCACTAACAACTGCGCCCATCCGACTCGCAATCGCCGCGGTGCTCGCGGCGGCCGCTTTCTCGGGCACAGCTGCAGCCACGGAAGCGGCGAGCGATGCCGCCAAGGTCAGTGATTCGAGCGCGGCTGAACAGGCGCCGAAGTGTCCCGAGCCGAATCGCGACGGCGCGCTGGCCGGCTCACGGCCACGAAAATCCGAGCCTGTCGCCCCGCTGCCCGAAGAGGTGCAGTTCGAAGCCGACGGCATCGAAGGCACGCGCGACGGCCAATTGAAGCTCACCGGCGAAGTGGTGATCTCGCAAGGCGAGCGCCAGATCAAGACGCGCGACGCCACCTACAACCAGGAGGACCAGAGCTTCCAGGTCGACAACGGCGTCGAGTACAGCGATTCCGCCATCAACGTGCGCGGCTCTGGAGCCCAAGTCGATCGCGCCGGTGGCGCGGTGTTCGAAGGCGCCGAATTCGAGCTGGCGGATCGTAATGCGCGCGGCTCGGCCGATCGTATCCGGGCGACTACCGAGGGCAACCTGTCGCTGGATCGCGTCCGCTACACCACCTGCCCGCTCGGCAACGAGGATTGGAAGCTGACGGCTTCCGACATCGACATCAATCAACGCGCGGCGATCGGCGTGGG
>JBEVKA010000491.1:0-3080 GCA_040509855.1 Steroidobacter sp. | reverse complement strand
CTTGTTGATGCCGCGGCCCTGCTCGGCGATCTCGGCCAGGTAACGCGCGCGCTGGCCCGGGATGAGCACGGTGGCGCGCGGCTCCTTAAGCGTGGTGTCCAGGTGCGGCGTCCACTTGTCGTCCGGCAGCTGCAGCTTGGCGCGCAGCAGGCGGCACAGGTTGGTGAACATCCAGCTGATGCCGGGGTCGTTGAACTGGCTCGCGATGGTCGGGTAGACGGGGACGTCCTCGTCCTTCGTCTGGAAGGCGACGCGGTTGCGCTTCCATTGCTTGCGCACGTCGCGCAGCGCGTCCTCGGCGCCGCGCTTCTCGAACTTGTTGAGCACGACGACATCGGCGAAATCGAGCATGTCGATTTTTTCGAGCTGGCTCGCGGCGCCGTACTCACTCGTCATCACATAGGCCGACACGTCGACCATGTCGGTGATCTCGGTGTCGGACTGGCCGATGCCGGCGGTCTCGACAATGATGAGATCGAAGCTCGCCAGGCGCAGCAGGCCGATGACTTCCCTCAACACCGCGCTGGTCGCCAGGTTCTGGCGGCGCGTTGCCAACGAGCGCATGAATACATTGGCGGCCGAGAGCGAATTCATGCGAATGCGATCGCCCAGCAAGGCACCGCCCGAGCGACGACGCGTCGGGTCCATCGCCACGACAGCGATGTTTCTATTTGGGAAATGCCGCACGAAACGCTGCAGGAGTTCGTCGTTCAGGCTGGACTTGCCCGCGCCGCCCGTGCCGGTGAGGCCGATAACCGGCGCCCCACTCTGCACCTTGCCAATCGCGCGCTTCAGCTCCTGCGCTGGAACGTCGTCCTCATTCGCGCTTTCCAGCAGAGAAATCGCCTGCGCCAACTGGTGATGATCGCGCGGATCGAGTTCGCCGCCGGCGCCGAAGGAATATGTCGGTTTCTTCGCGGCAGCGACGCGTTTCATCACGTCGTCGATCATGCCGTCCAGGCCCAGGCGACGCCCGTCCTCGGGCGTATAGATCTTTTCTACGCCGTGCCGCTCGAGCGCCGCTACTTCATGCGGAGCAATCGTGCCGCCGCCACCGACGATCACACGAATGTGGTCGACGCCCTGCTCCCGAAGCATGTCCACCATGTAGGCGAAGTATTCGTTGTGCCCACCCTGATAGGAGGACACCGCGATTCCGTCCGCATCCTCCTGGATCGCCGCGCGCACGATGTCCGCCACGCTGCGGTTGTGTCCCAGATGCACGACCTCGGCGCCATGCGACTGAAGCAACCGACGGATCATGTTGATGGCCGCGTCATGCCCATCGAACAACGACGCCGCGCTGATGAAACGCAATGGATGCGTCTCGCTGCGCGTGGCGCGTGAGTCAGCCCGAAAAGGCAGCACAGCGGCGGTATTCATAGAGCCTCGAAACTGAAGCAGGGACAAGCCGGCATGACCAGGACGGGGCCGGCCCTAATTTACCCGCGAGTATATTTAGCCCTGCCACCCGGGTCAATCCAGGCTATGATTCGACCTCGAATTCCGGATAACCGTAAGGCTCCCTGTGGCAGATCGACCGGCACGCAAGAATGTTCCGCAACGGGCGAGCGGCCCCGCCCTTTGGGCCTCGGTGGGCGCGCGAGTGCGTGATCGGGAGCGCAAGCGTGACGCCGTCATCATGACCGCCGCTCGGGCGTTTCGTGAGCGCGGGTATCACAACACCTCGCTCGACGACATCGCGAGCGAGCTCAATGTCACCAAGCCGACGGTGTATCACTACGTCGAGAACAAGGAACAATTGCTGTTCGAATGTTTTCGTGCCGGCCTGAAGCTCATCATGGACGGCATCGCCGAGCAGCGCGAATCCACCACCACCGGTCGCGAGCGCCTCGCCGCCGTGGTCGCTCGTTACGCCGAAGCGCTCACTTCAGATTTCGGCTGGTGCATGGTGCAGGCGGAGAATCAGGATCTGAGCCCGACCATGAGCCGCAAAGTGAAAGCGCTCAAGTCCGAGATCGATCAGGGCTTGCGCAGCCTGATTCGCGCCGGCATCGCCGATGGCTCGATTCGTCCCTGCGATGAAAAGATGACGGCGTTCGCGCTCGCCGGCGCGCTCAACTGGATCGCGCATTGGTACCGCAGCGACGACAAGCTCGATGCCGGGCAGATCGCCCAACGTTTCATCGAGCTGTTCGAGCTGGGCTTACGGCCGCGCTGACGGCGACGTGCGATTCGCGCAGGCTTGGTCGATGGCGGCCTGCAACCGCTGCAGCACCTGGACCATTCTCGGGTGGTCGACCTGACCGCTGCTCACGAAGTCGCCGCTCATGCGCTCCAGCTCGCCGGCCGGCGAGCTGATCTCCTCGAAATGCAACATCGCGCCGCTGCCATGCATGCGATGTGTCATCGCTTCGATTTCGCGCACCACCGCCAGATCGCCGCTCGCCGCGCTGTCCACCAGAGCCTTGAGCTGCACGATCTCCCTGGCAACGCGATCCAGGTAGCGGCCGGCGATCATCGCTACCTTTGCCTGCAGCTCATCACGCGAAGTGCTCATCACAGCTGCTCCCACACAGAGAACACGTGTTCGGCCAGTAACATCGGATCGAACGGTTTGGCGATCACCGCCGCGGCGCCGAGGGAACGAAAACGCGCCACCTCTTGCGGCATGGCCTTGGCGGTCATGAAGATCACCGGAATGGATTGCAGCTCGGGCGTGGCGCGCATCTGCTGCAGCGTCGTCGGACCATCCATGTTCGGCATCATCACGTCGAGCAGCACCAGATCGGGCTTGCGCTCGCGCATGCTCTCCAGCGCATGAATGCCCGAATCTGCCGTGCGCACCGCCAGCGTATCCACCAGGCCGAGCGCCATTTGCACGATCTCGCGAATGTCGGGCTCGTCATCGACGTAGAGAACTTCGCGCAGGCCGTCTCTATTCATGACCGCGTCTCATAGTTTTTACGCGCCTCGTCCAGGTCGATCTGTTGCGCGATGGGCGATTCCTTTTCGATCCGCATGGTATAGCGATTACGGCCGGCGCGTTTGCTCGCATACAAACATTCATCCGCGATCTGCAGCAGCCCCTTGAAGCTCAACTGGTTGGACAGCATCTG
>JBEVKA010000490.1:0-3235 GCA_040509855.1 Steroidobacter sp. | reverse complement strand
AGCCGGTCTGCACCGGCTGGCTCACCGACTTACGCGACACCACGCCCGGCGCGACGCGCTCGATGGGCGAGTTGAACGCGGCCTTGATCGGGCCCTTGCCGTCCATCGGCTTGCCGAGCGAGTCGACGACGCGACCGAGCAGGCCTTCGCCGACCGGCACTTCGAGAATGCGCCCGGTGGTCTTGACCGTGGCGCCTTCACCGATGTGTTTGTACTCGCCGAGCACCACCGCGCCGACCGAATCCTGTTCCAGGTTCAGTGCCAGGCCGAAGCTGCCGCCCGGGAATTCCAACATTTCGCCGTATTTGACGTCGGCGAGGCCGTGAACGCGCACGATGCCGTCGGTCACGGTGACCACGGTACCGATGTTTGCTTCCTCGGTGGCGCTGGAGAATTTCTCGATGCGCGACTTGATCAGGTCGCTGATTTCGGATGCCTTGATAGCCATCTCACGTTCCTCGGCCAGGCCCACGTGGGGCGCGGCGTTATCGCTACTTGGTAAATCTATTAATGAGTCATCTCGACCGCCAAGCGGTCGAGGCGCGCCTTCAGCGAACCATCGATGACGAAATCGCCGGCGCGCACGATGGCGCCACCCAGCAGCGATTCATCCACTGCGCAATGCAAGCGCACGTCGAGCTTCAATCGCTTCTTCAATGCCCCGGCCAAACGCTGCTTCTGAGCATCGTTCAACTGCACCGCCGAGACGACGTGCACGTCAGCGATGTTCTCGGCCTCGGCCCGCAACGCTTCGAACATCTCGGCGATTTCCGGCAACAGGCCCAGACGGCGATTGCTGGCCAGGGTCGCGAGGAAATTGCGGTTGTGCTCGTCCAGTGCCACTTTGGATTTGGCCTGGCCGACGATGTCGCCGATCAGGCCGGACAATTGTTCCGGCGTGACCAGCGGACTCGTGAGCAAGGGGGCGACGCGCTCGTCCTGCACCACCGACGAGGCGGTCGCCAGCACATCGGACCAGCGATCGAACGCGTTATGAGTACGCGCGAATTGGAACGCGGCCTTGGCGTAAGGGCGGGCGATGGTGGCTTTCTCGGCCATGAATGCTCCGGTGACGGGCTAAAGATCGAGGCGGATCAACCGCGCTCAATCTCCAACGCCAATTTATCGAGCAAATCAGCGTGCGCTTTGGCGTCGATTTCGCGGCCGATCAACTTGCTGGCGCCGAGAACCGCGAGACCCGCGGCTTCTTTGCGCAGCTGTTCACGGGCGCGACCCGACTCCAACGCGGCTTCCTGACGAGCGCCCGAAATCAGACGCTCGGCTTCCGCCGACGCTACACCACGCGCTTCTTCAGCCATTTCCACCGAGCGGCGATTGGCCTGCTCGACGATCTTGGCGGCGCGCGCATGCGCTTCCTTGATGATGTCATTGGCCGAGTTCTTGGCTTCGGCCAAGCTTTTCTCGCCACGCTCCGCAGCCGCGAGGCCTTCGGCAATTTTCTTCTGCCGCTCCTCGATCGCCGCGATGATGTTCGGCCAGCCGAACTTCATGACCAGCCAAGCCACCGCGAAGAACGCGAGGCCCTGGACGACGATAGTTATTGTGGGATCCATGCTTGCTCCGATTCAGTCGGCGGCTTTCGGAATGCCTCGAGCCGCCAAAACTCGACTCAACTCAACCCGGGCGGATTAGCCGCCGAGCTGGCCGATGAACGGGTTTGCGAAAATCAGCAGCAGGGCGATGGCGACGCCGATGATGGGAATCGCGTCCAGCAAGCCGGCAACGATGAACATCTTGGTCTGCAGCATGCCGGTCAGCTCAGGCTGGCGAGCCGAGCCTTCGAGGAACTTGCCGCCGAGCAACGCGAAGCCGATCGCGGTGCCGAGCGCGCCGAGACCGATGAGCAGACCCGCGGCAATCACGGTGAAGCTCATGACGTCGGCAATTTGAGTAACGTTCTCCATCTTGTATCTCCGGTGCGTGCAGTAAAACGAAAGAAACTGTTGTTCGAAATGCGATCAGTTGTGCTCGGCTGCCATGCTCAGGTACACGATGGTCAGCATCATGAAAATGAATGCTTGCAGCGTGATGATGAGAATGTGGAAAGCAGTCCAGACGAAGCCGGCCACGAACTGCAGCGGCACCATCACGTAAGTGAGGCCACTGGACAGGCTGGCGCCGAGCGTCATGCAGGCGATGAGGATGAAGATCAGCTCGCCGGCGTACATGTTGCCGAACAGACGCAGCGCCAGTGAGATCGGGCGCACCGCTTCTTCGATCAGGCGCAGCAGCAGGTTCGCCGGCGCCAGCAGGATCTTGCCGATGAGGTTCGGAGCGTGAAACGGCGCGGTGAGCATCTCACCGAAGAACGTGCCGAAGCCTTTGTGTGAAATGCCGAACACCTGGATCAGCAGGAACACGGTCAGCGACATGGCCAGAGTGGTGTTGAGGTCGGCCGTCGGCACCACGCGCAGGTAAGGACTATGCGCCGCGCCAGCTGCTGCCGGCAGCGAGTCCACCGGGATCATGTCCAGGAAGTTCATCAGGAACACGAGGCAGAAAATCGTGATGGCGAGCGGCGCAATCAGCTTGCTCTTGCCATGGAAGGTTTCCTTCACCGAGGTGTCGACGAACTCGACGATCATCTCGATGAAACACTGGAACTTGCCCGGCACGCCGGTGGTAGCGCGACGCGCGACGCGCAGGAACAGGAATAGGAAAATGGCCGCGCACAGCAGCTTGAAAAAGATGCTGTCGAGGTGCAGCACCATGAACCGGCCTTCACCGACCGGCATCTCCAAATGATGGAGATGGTGCTTGATGTAATCGGTCATGGTCGCCGGACCACCATGCTCAGCCATCAACCCACCTCACCTGTGACACCTATTTGAAGATTCCCATTGCGACCCAGAACCCGCACTGTCCGGCCAGCAGACCGAGCAACAGGGGCAGCGGCTCCATGCCACCGCGAGTCAACGCCAGCGCAAACGCGCCCAGCACCCAAACCCACTTCAACAACTCGCCCGCGTAGAACCCTCGCGCGGCGCTGGCCGCCGGCCAGCTGGTGGCGAACAAACGCCATGCGAATACGAGAGTCCCCAACGCGATGATCAACCCACCCACGACCGCCGAGCGGGCCGCGTTTGCTCCGCTCGTCGCCAGAAATACGAGCGCGACGATGCTCGTGCTTGCCAGCTGTACCGCGGCGAATTTCAATGCCAGGCGCTTACCGCGGCGCGCGTTATCGCTCACGGCCGGTGATCGGCCACGTGTG
>JBEVKA010000489.1:0-10815 GCA_040509855.1 Steroidobacter sp. | reverse complement strand
GTTTGGCCGACAAGCGCGTCCATATCGATTTCAAGAACGATGAGATCACGATCCTGCGCTCGAGCGGCCGACCGTTGCAGTCCGTCGGCACCACGCGCGTGCCGGTGAAAATAAAGCACGGCCACCTGCTGATGTTCGACGTGAAGCTCGCCGGCATCCGTACCAAAGCGATGTTGGACACGGGCGCGCAAACGACGATCGGCAATCGCAGCCTGCGCACTGCATTGGCGAGAAAACGCGAAGGTGTCAGCAACGATATCATCGGCGTAACGCTAGATGTGCAGAAAGGCGAATCGTTCTCCGCGCCGGCGGTCGATATCAATGGCCTCACGATCCGCGGCATGCGCGTGACGTTTGGCGATATCTATATCTTCGACGCGTGGAAGATGACGGAAGAGCCGGCGCTGCTCATCGGCATGGACATCATCGGACTGCTCGATACATTGGTCATCGACTACAAGCGCAAAGAGCTGCACCTGCGGCCGCGGCGCTCCTGAGCGCTCAATCGACGACACCCATGTTGACCACGACTTTGCCGCGCGTGTGCCCGGCGATGTTGTGCTGCTGGGCTTCGGCAATCCGGTCGAAGGGATAAGTCTTCTCGATGTTGATGCGCACCTTGCCAGCAACGATCAACGGCTCCATGGACTCGAGTCCGAGCTTGACGTTCCACGGCGGTGTCGATGGACACACGATACGCCCTCGTCCCAACGCACAAACATCGGGCGGCACCGAGCCGATGTGAGCAGGCGCAGAGCCCACGAGCGTTACCAGACGACCGCCGTCGCGAAGTATATGCACTGAGCGGCTGAGCGTATCGCCGCCCACGGTATCAATGACGACATCGACGTTGCGCACCACCTGGTCGAAACGCGTGGTGCGATAGTCGATCACTTCATCGGCGCCGATGTCATAGAGATACTTGTGATTTTGCGATGAGGCCGTCGCGATCACGTACGCGCCGCGAGCCTTCGCGAGTTGCACGACCGCCGATCCACTGCCGCCCGCTCCACCATGCACTAACACCTGTTCGCCAGACACCACTGCAGCGGCCTGCACTACATAGCGCCAGGCTGCGGTCGCAACTGTCGGATAGGCCGCCGCCTCGGCCATCGTGAAAGTCTTGGGTTTGCGAACGATCTCGCTCACCGGCACGGTCAGATACTCGGCATAACTACCGGCCCGCTCGCGCTGATTCACGACGCCGGCAACTCGGTCGCCGCAAGCGAAGGCTGTTACGCCCGAACCGAGTGCGATCACCTCGCCCGAAAAATCGGCGCCGGGAATGGCAGGCATGGGCAAACGCCCGGCCTTCTGCAGCTTCCAGTCGATCGGATTGATGCTGGCGAAGTGCACTCGGACCAGCACCTCGCCTGCTGCTGGCGCCGGCGTTGGAACACGCTCGACACGCAATGCCTCGGGGCCACCGGCGGCATGGACACGCGCGGCGCGCATCTGGTCGGGCGCCTTAACACAACTCGCCGCCCAGGATTGTGATGCCCCTATCAGCAGAGCGATCAGCGGCAACAGCTTTGACGTTTTCGACATGACCGGCCCCCCGAAGCGCGCCCATGCGCGGACCTGAGGGATTAGTTCGTCGAGACTTCCGGGGCTGGATGCAGCCTCGGTCGTGGTCATGCCGGAGCGCCTGATATCATTGGTCGGTGATCGACAGTCCCCTCTTCTATGCAGTCGCGATTCCAGCAGTCATTCTCCTCGGCCTGGCGAAGGGAGGCTTCGCCGGCGTTGGCGCGATCGCGATGCCTTTGATCGCACTGGTGATCTCGCCGGTGCAAGCGGCGGCAATCGTCCTGCCCGTGCTGATCGTCCAAGACGTCGTCGGCGTATCGGCATTCCGTCGCAACCTGGATCGCGAAGTCTTGAAACTGATGATTCCATCGGCGGCGGTTGGCATTGTCGCGGGATATCTGTTGGCCGCGAAAGTGTCGGCCACCGCCGTGCTCGGCACGTTGGGCGCGATCTCTATTTTATTTGCTAGCTACCGCTTGTGGATCTCACGCGGCGGGCGCGTGCCGACGTCCAGCAATCCGCCAACGGCACTCGGCGTCATACTCGGCATAGCTGCGGGATTCACTTCGCAAGTCGCTCACGCCGGCCAGCCGCCATTTCAGATGTGGGTGCTGCCGAAGCGGCTGTCGCCCGAGGTCATCGCGGGGACGACGGCGGTGTTCTTTGGCGTCGTCAATGTGTTGAAGGTGCCGGCGTATCTGGCGCTGGGACAATTCACGCGCGAAAATCTCATGACCGCCGCAGTGCTCACACCGCTGGCCATCGCATCCACGCTCGCTGGCGTGTGGCTGGTCCGGCGCGTCAACGCGGAACGCTTCTATACGCTCATTTATATTCTGATGATCGTCGTCGGCGTGGAACTGTTGTTCAAAGCCCTCCCTGGCTAGGAGTTACGCTTGAAGAGAAAAACTTATCTGATAGTACTGGCGGTGCTGTTCTTCGTGCTCTGGGCCGCGCTTGCGATCGCACCCCTGCACCGCGACGACTGGGTGCTCGAGAACGTGCTGCTCCTGCTCGGCGTCGCCGGGATCGTGGCGACACATCGCGTCTTCCCGCTGTCGAACATTTCATATACGACGCTGTTCGTTTTCCTGTGCCTGCACACCATCGGCGCGCACTACACCTATGCAGAAGTGCCGTACGACGAAGCCGCCCGCAACTGGCTGGGCTTTTCGATCAACGAGGCGCTCGGATGGGAACGCAACAACTTCGATCGCGTGGTGCACTTCGGTTATGGACTATTGCTCGCTTACCCCATTCGCGAAGTATTCCTGCGCATCGTCGCCGTGCGTGGCTTCTGGGGCTACTTCCTGCCGCTCGATCTCACCATGTCCACGTCGATGTTGTATGAGCTGATCGAGTGGGCCGCGGCAGAAGTATTCGGCGGCGACCTCGGCATGGCATTCCTCGGCTCGCAAGGTGACGTTTGGGACGCACATAAGGACATGGCACTCGCCTCGCTGGGCGCGTTAATCACCATGACGGTGGCGGCGTGCGTCAACATCGCTTATCAACGCGACTTCGCGCGCGAGTGGGCGGACAGCTTCCGTATTCGCAACCCTGAGCCACTGGGCGAAGTCGCCATCGCCCGGATGAAAGCGGAGTCCTCCGCTCAGTAGTTACTTCCGACCACGGCGCAGCTTGTTGAATTCAGAGAACTCCCAGGCTCGCAACGAGAGAATCGCGCTACAGCTGTCTCGTTCGGCGAGCGGACGTCGCGCGTCCTTGTGAGCCAGCTCCTCGAACTCCGTCGCCAGGCGGTCGATGCCTGCCTTGAACTTCATCAGCGACTCGGCGGTGAGCAGGCCGCCGAAAAATCGCAGCTCATCGCCCGGACCTTCGAAGCGCCCGCCAAAAAACTCCGGTACTACGCGCTTTAGAAAAAACTCGTGCACCGGTCCATCCCTGCGCCATGAGAAGTTGCGAGCCGTGAGCTTGCGAATGCGATTCGGCGGCTTGAACTCGGCGATGCCCAGACGTTCGAGCCTGAGCACGATATCGATCAACTCGTTCTCGCCGATCTGAAACGTCGACACGATCTCCGGAAACTTCCAGTCGTTGGCGGTGAGATAGGCAACCAGCAGCAGCTTGGGGCGACTGACGATGGCGCGCTCCTGCTCATCGCTCAACTGAGTGAGTGACGCGCCTGGCTTGGGCGGATGCACCAGCTCTTCCAGGTCGATCCCCACGGCATCGCAGATCTGATCCAGCCGCTGCAGCGTAAACATGCCGCGACTCAAATCGCGCTTCACCGTCGGCTCGCTCACTTTCAAGCGCCGGGCCAGCTCGCGATATGTGACACCGCGCGTTTTCAGCACGGCTTTCAAATTGCCGACTAATGTTTTGGAGCTTGCCATCCGCCTGCGCGCCGAAGTTTCACGAGCCGCCGCGAGTATAACAATACGATACCCGCCGTATCGCCAGGTGTCACGACGCGACTGGCATTTGCCCGCTCCGAACGCTGCCTTCAGGCTGAGCGCACGTTCAAAGGAGGCGGCCATGCCGATTCGATTCGACAGTGTGTACGTGACCTCGACAGGTTCGTTCCTGCCGGGTGCTCCAATCAGCAACGACGACATCGATCAGTACATCGCACCGATCAACGCAGTGTCCGCACGTATCAAGCGGCGGATTCTGGCGGAGAATGGAATCGCGACTCGCCATTACGCCATCGATGCCGAGGGCACGACAGTGCATTCGAATACTCAAATGGCGGCCAAGGCGATCGACCATTGCCTGGCCGACGCCGAAGTCACATTGCAGGATGTGACGCTCCTGTGCACCGGCTCTTCCGGCGGCGATTTCGCGATGCCTGGCTTTGCAAACATGGTGCAGGGAGAGCTGCATGCACCGCCGATGATGACGAGCACGCATCAAGGCGTCTGCGCAGCGGGCATGGCTGCTCTTCAGCACGCAGCGAGCGCATTGGAACTCAGCGACAGTGGCCACGCGCTCGTGGCGGCGAGTGAAATGCCGTCGCGAATGTTCAAACGTTCGCGATTTGCGCCGCGAGCATATGAGACCGACTTCGATGCCCACTTCCTGCGTTGGATGTTGTCCGACGGCGCAGGCGCATGCTTGCTCAGCACTCAGCCGCGTTCGGAGGGTCTATCTCTGAAAGTGCAGTGGATCCACAACCGCTCCTTCAGCGGCGATCTGCCTGTGTGCATGCAGATCGGTCAGACCGCTGAGCGAGACGGCAAGTCATATCTCGACTACGAGTCGCTCGCGGAGGCGGAGACGGCAGGTGCGTTTCTCTTGCGACAGGACATCCGACTGCTGCCACACCTGTTCGAACTGGGCATTCATGAATACGTAGACCTCGTGCGCCAGGGCGTGTTTGGCCCCGAGGAGATCGATCATTTCCTCTGCCACTACTCGTCGCAAAAATTCGCCGGCGTCGTGGAAGACCTGATGCAACGTGCGGGCCTCGCAATCCCGCGTGATCGCTGGTACAGCAATCTCACCGAACGCGGCAATACCGGCGCCGCCTCGATCTTCATCATGCTGGCCGACTTCGTGCGCAAGCGTGCGCTCCATCCGGGCCAGCGGATCCTGTGCTTCGTGCCCGAATCAGGCCGATTCAGCATCTCCTTCATGTTGTTGGAAGTCGTGGAGTCGGCTCAGCGCGAGCAGGTCACTGCGATCTCGCCTCCGCATGAAGTCACATCGGCCTCTTCAACCGGTGCCCAGCAGCTCATCAAAGAGCTCGCGTCTGTATGGCACGAGTATCGCTCGCGTGCGTGGCGGACTCGCCTGATCCGGAAGATCACGACGGGCGAGTTCACGAGCGACGACTACGTGCGATGGATGGCGTGCTGGATTCCGCAGGTTCGCGAAGGCAGCCGCTGGATGCTGGCCGGCGTCGACAATCTGGACGCCCGATACGGCGCATTGGCCGCGCTCGTACGCAAACACGCCGGCGAGGAACGCAACGACTTCAAGATCCTGTTCGATGACTATCGAACCGCGGGCGGCACCGTCGGCACGATCGAAGAGTTACGCCGCAATCCAGGCGGTGAAGCGCTGAACTCCTACATGCACGCGCTGGCGGGCGAGCCGAATCCGATCGGACTGCTGGGCGCCATCTACATCATCGAAGGCACCGGTCAGCGAATCATTCCCGCGCTGCTGCCGCTGCTACAACAGCAGCTCGACCTGCCGGCGCGGGCGTTTCGCTTTCTCAACTATCACGGCGACAACGACGTCTCTCACCTCGCACGCTGGCTCGACGCGGTGGAAATCGCGATCGAACTGAGCCCGGGCTGCGAGCAACGGATCATCGACGTCGCTCGATCGACCGCCGAGCTCTACGTCCTGCAGATGGAGCATGTGATATGAACGCGCAACCGACGTTCCTGCATGAGCCACACGATCCGAAAGATCCGAGCCCGTGGCGTGCGCTGTATCTCGACCAGAGCCTTCCGCTCGCGGAAGAGTGCAAGCGCGCCTGGCTCGAAGATCTCAGCTCACGCTCGCGGCAGTTCCTGCTGCCGCTGGTGCGCCCACTGGCGCGAATGACCATCGTCGCGCTTCAGCTGCTCAAGATCGTGATACCGAGGCGCTTCACATCGTCGGCTCTGTTACATCGATTGCTGGAATGGAACATGCGCACGTGGGTGTCGCCGCAGGCGAACCTGCTGATCTTCCGCCACTTCCATCTGGGATCGCAGATCCTGGAATTCATCGCGCGCAACACGCGAGGCGTCAATGTGACGACCACGCCATTGAAGCCGACGCGCCTCACGGAGGTGCGCAATCACCTGTACCTGCAGCACGATATCAATCTGTTCAACTTCGTCATCGCGCTCAATGAACAGCTCCGTGAGCGCAATCTCGAGCTGGCACCGGTCGACGAGCTGGATTTCAGTTGCATCACCGATGGCCCCTTGCCCATCGAGCCCATGCCCGACCGCTGGACCAACTTCATCGACCTGCAGACCGCGATCGAGCTCTACACACCCGTCTATCAGCTGTTCCTGACCGACAACGACTTCTGGCGCGCGTCCAATTCGCTGCAGCTCGATGAAACGATCGGGTTATATGTGGCGCGCCTGCTCGGCACGACGTGGACACCCGCGCTAATCAACAACAGGCATCCGCTCGTGCCGCTCTCGACCCTGCAGGCGGGATTTCGCCTGGTGCTGCACGGACTCGCGACCGAAACACAGCACGCGCTACTGGTGCGCTACAAACACCAACAGGCGCCGATCACACCGTCGACCACCACCCGGGATGCCGCGCCCGAATCAGCAAATCCGCAAGGATGTTAACGGGTTATTTCGTCAGGGATAACGGCTCGCCAAATCCTCGAAGCCGGTTTGACAAGCCACCAGTCGGTGTACTTATGATAGCGGTATCATGACGCTTGCCCCACGCAGGGCGGCGGATGTACATAACGCCACCTTTTCACGTCGACGGGGGATCGGATGTATCTGGGAATCGACATTGGCACATCGAGTGTCAAGGTGGTTGCGCTCGACGATCGCGACGTGGTGGTGGAGCAGGCCGCTGCGCCGTTGACTGTTTCGCGGCCCTACGACGGCTGGTCCGAGCAAAATCCATCGGATTGGTGGCGCGCCACTCAAGATGCGGTGTCAGGAATTTCCGCTCGCGTTCGACGCAGTGTTCAATCGATCGGACTGAGCGGCCAGATGCACGGCGCGACGCTGCTGGACGGGGGCGATCGGCCATTGCGACCGGCCATCCTGTGGAACGACGGTCGCAGCGCTCCCCAGTGCGCGACGCTCGAACGTAACGAACCGGCCAGCCGCAAGATCACCGGCAACATCGCCATGCCCGGCTTCACTGCACCCAAGCTGCTGTGGGTGCGCGAGCACGAGCCAGCCATTTTCGAATCGACGCGCTCGGTGTTGCTGCCGAAAGATTACGTGCGCCTGCTGATGACGGGCGAGAAAGCCAGCGATGCTTCCGATGCCGCCGGCACGTTGTGGGTCGATGTGGAACAGCGGCGCTGGTCGCCGGAAATGCTCGCGGCCACCGGCCTGAACGAATCTCACATGCCGAAGCTGGTCGAGGGTTCGCACGTCACCGGCCAGTTGTCGGCCAGCGTGGCGCAGGCTTGGGGAATGTCACAAGTGCCCGTCGCTGGCGGCGGTGGAGACAACGCCGCGGGCGCTGTAGGCATCGGCGTGATCGCGCCTGGCGACGCGTTCCTCTCACTGGGAACATCGGGTGTGTTGTTCCTCGTCACGCCGAAATTCCTGCCCAATCCGAATCGCGCGGTGCATGCGTTTTGTCACGCCTTGCCTGGGCTGTGGCATCAGATGAGTGTGATGTTGAGCGCCGCAAGCTGCGTCGACTGGGCCGCCAAGCTGACCGGCTCGCCAAGCGCCGCCGAGTTGTTGAGCAAAGTCGAGGCGCGCAGCCGGCTCGATGGAGCTGAAATATTCCTGCCGTACCTGTCGGGCGAGCGCACGCCTCACAACGATCCGCATGCTCGCGGCGCGCTGTTTGGTCTCACTCATGACTCCGACGCGGCGGCGATCGGCCAGGCCGTGCTCGAAGGCGTCGCCTTCGCTTTCGCCGACGGCTTCGATGTACTGGTGGAAGCCGGCGCCCGCATCGGCAGCATCTCCGTCATCGGCGGAGGCGCGCGTTCGATGTGGTGGGGCCGCGTGCTCGCCGCAGCGTTGAAACAACCGTTGATCTATCGAGAAGGTTCGGAGGTCGGGCCCGCGTATGGCGCCGCCCGCCTCGCCCGGCTGGCGAAGACCGGCGAGTCGCCCACCGATGTGTGCAAGCCCCCGGCGGTGCGCACCGTGGTCGAACCGAACGCTCGTGACGTCGAACAGCTCGCGCGCAAGCGTCAGTTGTTCTCCCATCTCTACCAGGACACCCGCGCCCATTATCGATGAGTTTTCGAGGAGAGTAATCATGTCCAGTGCAGCCCCTCTGCAGCAGCCCACTTCATTTTTCGGCGGCGTCGAACCGGTCCGCTACGAAGGCCCCAAGAGCGACAACCCGCTCGCGTTCCGCCACTACGACAAGGACCGCATCGTGCTGGGCAAGCGCATGGAAGATCACCTGCGCCCGGCGATTTGTTACTGGCATTCGTTCTGCTGGGACGGCACCGATGTCTTCGGCGGCGGCACGTTCGGTCGTCCGTGGCTGCAAGGGCCGATGACCCAGGAAATGGCGTCCGCGAAAATGGACGCGGCGTTCGATTTCTTTTCGCGCATGGGCCTGCCCTATTACACGTTCCATGACGCCGACGTGATGGCGGCTGCAGCCAATCCGAAGGAGCACGTCAACAGCATGGCCGCGGCGGTCGCGGGCCTCGAACGCAAGCAAGCCGAGACCGGCATGAAGCTGCTGTGGGGCACGGCGAATCTATTCTCTCATCCGCGCTATCTGGCGGGCGCTTCGACCAATCCGGATCCGGATGTTTTCTCGTTCGCAGCTCTGCAGGTGCGCCACGCGCTCGATGCGACCAAGCGCCTGGGCGGCGAGAACTATGTGCTGTGGGGCGGCCGCGAAGGCTACGACTCGTTGCTGAACACCAACCTGGCGCGCGAGCTGGATCAGCTCGGCCGCTTCCTGTCGCTGGTGGTCGAGCACAAGCACAAGATCGGCTTCAAGGGCACCATCCTGATCGAGCCCAAGCCGCACGAGCCCACCAAGCATCAATATGACTTCGACACGGCGACGGTGTATGGCTTCCTGAAGCGCTACGGCCTCGACAAGGAAGTGCGCGTCAACATCGAAGCGAATCACGCCACGCTCGCGGGCCACAGCTTCGAGCATGAAATCGCGATGGCGACGGCGCTCGGCATCTTCGGCTCCATCGACATCAACCGCGGCGATCCGCAGAACGGCTGGGACACCGATCAATTCCACAACGATCCGCTGGATTTGATCCTGGCGATGTATCGCGTGCTCCAGGCCGGCGGCTTCAGCACCGGCGGCTTCAACTTCGACGCCAAGGTCCGGCGCCAGAGCATCGAGCCCCTCGATATGTTCCATGGCCACATTGGCGGCATAGATCATCTGGCGCGCGCGCTGCTGGCGGCGGCTGCGATGATCGAAGACGGCAAGCTGGACAAGTTCGTCGAGCAGCGTTACGCGCGTTGGGACGAAGCGGCGGGCCAGAAGATTTTTGCGAAGGATGCGTCGCTCGCGTCGATCTCGGATGCAGCGCTGGCGGCGAACATTCAGCCGAAGCCCGCCTCGGGCCGGCAGGAATACCTGGAAAACCTGGTGTCCCGGTTCGTTTGATCTCTTAACGCTTCAAAATGAATTCCCGGTCGACGGTCTGGCCGACCGGGAATCCATATTCGCCCACCTTGCTGAAGCCGTAGCGCCCGTAGAAACGGTGCGCGCCATAATTCTCCGACCACACGCCGATGTAGATCGGCGTCTGGCCTTCCGATTCGAGCCACGCGAGTCCCGCATCGATCAACCGCGCGCCGAGACGCAGGTTGTGAAACTCCGCGAACACATAGAGCTGCTGAATCTCGCCCGCGCTGGCTTCCAGTTTTTCCACCGGCAGCTTGCAGGAACCGACGACGATGAAGCCGATCTTGCGGCCATCACGATGCTCGGCGAACCAGACCGCGCGCTTCGGATCCGCCAGCGTGCGAGCCCAATTCTCCGTCGAGTGGTTCTTGGCCAGGAACGTTTGCAGATCCTCCGGCGGATACAGGTGCCCGAATGTTTCGACGAACGTCTTGGCGCCGATTTCGGCCATGGCCGCGGCGTCCTCGGCAGTGGCGCGTCGAATCGTTGCAGTATCGGTAAGGGTAGACATAGGGGACGTATTCTACAGTCGCGGAACTCGATCGGGTGTATGTCGTTTACCCCCTGATTTCCAGGAGACGACGATGCCGAAGCAGCCCACCATCGCACGCATCTGGCGCGGACGAACGCGGCACGACGTCGCCGATGAGTATGAAAAATATCTGTGCAGCGAAGGCATCCCTCCGCTGCGAACCACGGCGCTCGGTGTGCAACTATTGCGGGAAGATCGCGATCAGGAGAGCTGGTTCACCACCATCTCCTACTGGTCGGACCTCGAGTCGATGACGGCGTTCACCAAAGGCTCGCCCACCCAGGTGCATCATCTGCAGCGTGATCCCGAGCTGCTGATCGAATTGCCCGAACGGGTCGAGATCAATCGCATTCTGATCGACGAGCATCCGTCGCACTGATTGCTCAGGCTCAGCCGCGGCTGAAGAAGCGCCTCGGGTTCTCCACGGTAATGATGTCGATATCCCGCTGCGATACGCCGATCTGGCGCAGATAGGGAATGGTCTTGCGAGTGTT
>JBEVKA010000488.1:0-5735 GCA_040509855.1 Steroidobacter sp. | reverse complement strand
GCGAATTTGAGAGCTTCTCGGCAGGGCTCGCACCCTCGGATCAAAGGCTGCGAATATCCCGAGAAACGCCAGCGCGCCGATGACGTCGTGAAGCGCGTCTTCGAAACTCGCGTCGCGGCCCGCGGGAATTTGCAGCAGTTCGGTAATGACCCCGAGTCCAAACACGGCCGCCAGCGCAAGCGTGTATTGAGAGATCAAATTCGATTGTTGCCAGCGGGAACGAATGACGAACAGCGCCAGCAACGCCACGCAACCGAATATGGGCGCGTGCGCAGAGTTGTGCAGGGTTCGTATCCAGCGCGTATCGCCAGGGACTGGCGCGAACACCACGGCCGCCAGCAGAATCGCAATCAACGCCAGCGCGATCACGTGCGCGCGCTTCATCGGAGTCGTTCCTCATCGTGACTCAGCGAGCCGATCCTCAACAGCCCGCCACACTGCGCCATGCGGCGACAGTCATCCTGTTGCGAGAGGAACGAGGCGACATCGAAGTGCTGCTCACACGCCGACATGAACAGCTGTCGTTCATGGGCGGGATGTGGGTATTTCCCGGCGGCGCGCTGTGCGCGGCCGATACCGATGAAGCCGCGCTCGCATCGATTGCCGATGCGGAAACGATCGATTGTGAGCGCTTTTGCGATCTGCACGGTCAGCCGCTGCCGCGCTCGCTGTGCCTCGGATTGACGCTGGCTGCCTGCCGCGAAACGTTCGAAGAAACGGGTGTCCTGCTGGCGACGACGAATGACGGGCACGATGTTGCAACAGAAGTATTGGCGCGCATGCACGAGCGGCGACGCGCAATCGTCTCACAACCCGAGCTGTTTGCAACTTCGCTGCAGGAAGTTCACCTGCGAATCCAGCTGCATGGCCTGCTGCATTGGGCACATTGGATCACGCCAATGTCTGTTCCCAAGCGCTTCGACACTCGATTTTTCCTGGCGCGCATGCCACGCCAGCAGAGTGCAGCGATCGATGCAATCGAAGCCACGGAGATGGCATGGATGACTCCGACATCGATCATCGCGGCTGCGCATGACGGCGCGATGACGCTGTCGCCGCCGACGCTGTTGAACTTGATGGAGCTCGACGCAAGTGTGCGACAGCACGTTTCGCTCCACGCAATCTTCGCGGCCGAAGCGCGGCGCGTCATCGTTCCCGTGTTGCCGAAGCTCGCGCCGAAGACGATCGTCATGCCATGGGATGCTGAATATCACCAACTGCCGGGCGGTGGCGCGCCCCTGGAAATCAGCTATCCGGAGCGATTGCGCACGCTGTCATCGCGCTTCGCGAGCGCTCGTTGACACAACAAAATATATGAATGCATGTCCCTTGCGCGCAGACTAAATTGCCCCTGCACGGAAATGTGAGATCGCGATCGCAATGGTCCCGACCACAAAAGCTCACCAGGGAGGTCAGGATGTCTCGACGTCAAAGGCTTCATGTTGCAGGCGGCACTTACTATGTCGTCCAACATGGCAACACCCATCATCCGATCTTTTCTCAATCCGAGGACTACGCTCTTTTCGAACGTCTGCTCGCAACGGGACTGCGACGGACCAACGCCCGGGTGCACGGCTACTGCTGGACGCCGCAAGCCATTCACCTGATCCTGCAGATCGACGAAATCTCCGTCGGCCGCATCATGCAGGGCCTCACCAGTCGCTACGCGCGCAGCATGCATCGACGCATTGGCGAATCCGGACACTTCTTCCGGCAGCGCTATAAAGCGGTGCTGATCGATCCGAAGCACTATCTGCTCAAGCTGCTGCACTACCTGCACTATATTCCAGTGCTGGGCGGATTGGCGGAAAACCCCGGCGTTGCCGCTGGCACCAGTCACGGCAGTTACCAGCGTCAGACCGTCACACCCTGGTTGACGACGCGCACGGTCACTCGTCTGCTCGAAGGCAAGGAAGGCGGCATCGACTACGAAACCTTCATGGCACGCTGCCCCGAGCCTGAAGATGTCGTGCAGTTCGAACGCGTCGGCTCGAACGATCTGCGCGTGATCGGCAGCACCGAGTTCATGGAAAATCTGCCGCGCAATTCCCGCACATATCGCAGCAAGGCGTCGCTGGATCAGATCATCCATACCGTCACCTGTCGCATGGGCGTGGAGCGCGACCTGGTGCTGTCCAATTCGCGTCAGCGCGAGTTCACCTTGGTGCGTGCGTTGATCGCTTGGTACGCGACCGAACGTGGCGTCGCCACGCTCAGCGAAGTCGCGCGCTGCCTGCGACGCGATCCGTCGACGCTGTCGATGGCCATCAGTCGCTATCGCACGCGTCGGCCGGAGCTGTTCAAGATCACCGCCATGCACGACATCTCGCCGCTGGTGCCGATCGGCGGTGGGACACGGGTTCACTATTGGGATGGCGCCGCCGACGCACACGAAGGCGACGACGAGGACCGGCAACAACAAGCAGTCTGACGAGGGAGATGGGGCGGTGACGGGGCGACGCTGAGTTCGGCGTCGCCCCTGGGGCGGGAAGGGAATCCCGCTCGCCTCTATTGGCGTTCGCCGTTCGATACGAATACGCCGCCGTCGACCAGGTCGGTCACCAGCGTCGTCAGCTCACCCTTGGGCGCACCATGCGCACGCGTGAATTGCTGATGTAGTGCGAACGTCACTGCATCGGTACGGGTCGACAAGAGTTTGTCGTCGTCCGCGCGGCCGTGCTGCCCCGACTTCGATTGCCAATATCCCGGCGTAGTGGTCATGAGTCGCTCCCTCGACTTGGGTCGGCGACCATGCCATAGGGGTCCGGTCCGATCAGCGCGTAAAACCGAAGAGCAAGTGACTTCGGCTCTGGCGACTTCACATATACCAGCGCTTTTCTTGACGTTTGTGCGGCAACGTCACGCTGCCGCCATGTTCGAGTCGTCGCGGTGACAGACGCTGTGTTTTGGATTGTTCGGCTGGGATACAAATAAACGGCAGAATGTTCCGGCGGGCTGCTGCGTAGGAAGAAATATCAAACGACCGAGCCCGAAATATATTGACGCAGACACGCAAAGGACTCAGCGTTAGCGCCGCAGGAGGACGAGTGCTTCATCGAGGAAAATGGACCATGTGCGAAGTACGAGAAAGGACCGAGGACGAGATCGAAGTGTTCGATCTGGGCGATGCGACGGTCGAAACCAAACAATGGAGCGTGTGGCCGATCTGGTTCGATTCAGTGTTTTTGCTAGGGGAAAAGGACCTCTGATAAGCCGTCATTTAGAACATCGCTAATATAACTTCGACAGGGTCCATGGCAGCGTGGACCCTGTTTTTACGTAAAGCTGTGGACCTCTCTCATGTTGAGCGAAAAAGCGTACTGGCTACCGTCGCACGTGCGGGCGTGCGCGACGGCAAGCGGCACCGTGCTGCTGGACCTGCGTCGTAACCGCTACTTCGGAGTCGGCCGCAAGGAAACACGGGTACTGTCCTCCCTGGCGGCCAACTGGCAAGACAACTCGGCCGCCTCGAGCTTCCTCAATGACCTCGAAACATTGCCGATGGAAGATGCCGTCCGCATTGCCGACAAGCTGGTCGAAGCAGGCCTGCTGAGCAAGGACACCGTCGAACCTGCCGCATTCACGCCGACTACGATCGATCTCAACAGCCTGCTCACCAGCGTCGGGCACGAAGTCGAACGCAAATCATCGATCCGCTGGCGCAACATCATCGACTTCCTGCGCGCATGCACCTGGGCCCGCCGCGCGGTGCGCTCACGAACGCTCTACGTCGTCGCCGAAGAAATCGGCCGTAAGAAAAATGCCGCCGGCGCGCCGTTCGACGCAGAGCGCGCCATCGAACTCGTCGGCGTATTCCGTCGTCTTCGGCCGCACACCTTCGCTGCACGCGACCAATGTTTGTTTCATGCATTGGCGCTGGTGCGCTTCCTCTCCTGTTACGACATCTATCCAACCTGGGTCATCGGCGTGCGCACCAAGCCCTGGGCCGCGCACAGTTGGGTGCAACAAGGAACGCTGCTGCTCGACGCCAATCCCGAACAGGTCTGCGACTACTCTCCTATTCTTGCCATCTGAAGCACGCAAAGGAGCGTGGTGATGCTGCGATACCTCGGGATCGTGTGGAACGATGCCAATGCCCAGCAACGCGATACAGCGCAGCTCATCAGCTCGCGATTGCACAAGCTCTACCCCGCATGGCGACGCGAGCTCAATGCGCCGGGCATGCAAGTGTTTTGCACAGGCACCACCGCAGAACTCGCACGCATTCGTCGTTTGCCCGGCAATGCCGGAGTGGTGATCGGCACGGTGTTCGCGCGCAATCGCGATATCTTGTCAAATGAACCCAATGCACAACTCGATCTCGGAACGACGGAAACAGCGAGCATCCTGCGCAGCGAGGGACGCTGGCTGATCGAAAACGGCTGGGGCGATTACGTGGCATTCGGCTACAACCCGCTCGATCAAAAAAAGTGGGTGCTCAAGGATCCCACCGGTTACCTGCCGTGCTTCCGCACGGCGTTTCGCGACGTCACGATCATTTTCTCGCGTATCGGCGACTGCCTCGATCTGCAGTTGCAGCGATTCACCATCAACGAAGCATTCCTGCACGCACACCTGGTCGCAGGCAGCAGCCTGCAGGAGTTGCCGCCGCTCAAGGAAGTCCTCGCCGTGCGGCGGGGCGAGTGCATCGAGTTCAAGCGTGGCAACGGCCCCTACGGCACGCGCAAGGTGTATTGGGAGCCGCTGCAATTCAGCGCCCCGGATCAGCTACTGGAAGATCCTGATCTCGCCGCACGCGCGATGCGCAACACGGTGCAATCCGCGACCAGCAGCTGGGTGAAAGAACATCCATCGCTGCTGCTGCGCCTGTCCGGCGGACTGGACTCCTCCATCATCGCCGGTTGTCTTGGCAACGCACCGAATAAATCACGCTTCGTCGCCTATACCTATTTCACACCCAACGGCCGTTCGGACGAACGTCCATGGGCGCGGCTTGCGGCACAGAGTTCGGGCTGCGAGCACATCGAGTGTCCCGTCGCCCCATCGCAGATGGATCTCACCATGGCGCTGCGCATGGATCCATCCCCGGAGCCGTCGCCCCTGCTGGGATTCCTGCAACGGACAGCGATGGAGCAAGACCTGGCTGCCAAAAGCGGCGCGACCGCTATTTTCAACGGTGAAGGCGGCGACTCGGGCTTCTGCAGCGACTCGATCGCGTACGCGGTCCCGGAATATTTGCAGAACCATGGCTTGCGACTCGGCGCGCTCCGGCTCGCATCACAGGTTGCACTACTCACCGAACGATCCAGCTGGAGCGTACTGCTGCAGGCAATGCGCCGGCTGTCCAAGGGCGAACAGAGCATGCCGCGAGAGCGAATCCTCGCAGCCAGCCGCCTGGTGAACCCGGACATCAAGCAGGAATTTCGCGTCACCGAGCGCTTCTCGCATCCCTGGTTCAAGAACGAACGACACGCTCCCTGGGACAAAGTGCGACGCCTCGGGATGCTGATCGCGGTGCCCGAGTTCTACAACGTATCCGCGCCGAAAGATGCGGTCGTGCCGGCGATCATTTCACCGCTGTATGCGCAGCCGGCGATGGAGTTGCTGCTGAGGATTCCGATCTACACTCATTTTCACGATGGGCGCGATCGAGGCCTGGCTCGCAAGGCCTTCGCGCAGGACGTTCCCGAACCGATTCTGCGTCGACTGTGGAAGGATCGCGCGCCGGGCTTCCACGACGAACTGCTGGAACGTCATCGCGTGTTCCTGAAAGA
>JBEVKA010000487.1:0-5990 GCA_040509855.1 Steroidobacter sp. | reverse complement strand
GACTTGCGCACCCGTGCCGCTCGGCGTCAGCGCCACGGGAATGGCGCCGAGATAATCCTTGCCGATCGCGGTCGGCGGCAGGTCGACGCGTAATTCCGGAACGTCTCGCATCACGAAAGCGGTAAACGTATTGGAGTTGGGGCCGGGCCAGATGCGGTAAGTGCCGGCGTATGGATAGTTCTGCACCGATGTTTCGATACGTTCGATCAGCGCGTCGACGCCCGGGCCGCGCACGTCCTTGAGCAGGTCGGGCTCGGCGCCGAACCAACGCCCATCCGGCTCGCGCACGCGCGAGACCACTGCGGTTCCATTTCGACGCAGCCGATAGCCGATGACTTCATGCACGGTGAATTCATTCGCGCCGCTGCGTTTCACCGCGATCCATGTGTGCACGCCGAAGTAACCGCGCCAGCCGATGGTTCTCGCGGCATACACTTGCACCACCGCTTCGGGCGTCGTCGCCGGATCGGGCGCGAGCCCCACCGACTCGCGACTCGCCGTTCGCCAGTCGTTCGCACCCACGCGCCCGGAACTGCTCAGAAACGTCGCCGAGCATGCCGCATACAGCGGCAGGAATAGGATCAGCCAGCCGATGCGCCGGCGGTTGCTCTTCATCGTTATGACTCCCGCTGCCGTTAGCGTCCGGCATTTCGCGGGCCATTGCAAACGTGCGCCACTCGGAATGACGCATTCGGTGCACGGTTGATCGACGGGAGAGGCGCGCCTTTCGTCAGTTGTCAGGGCACGCGATTTCTCAGCGCAACGATATTGGTGAAATCACGGCGCAGGCGGCCGGCGTTGACGGTGATGTCGGTGGTGACGCGCTGATCGGTGCTCAACATGGTGAGCTGGACCCGGACCGCGTTGACGTTGGCCCAGCTGGTCACGACGTTGGCGTCGCGAAAATCGGAACGGCCTTGTTCGCGATACTGTAATTGCAGATCGTTGACGCCCGGCACGATCTCTTCGGTGACCAGCGTCGCGCCGGTGCCCATCCGGATTCGATACAAGGAGCGGCCGCCTTCGGCCGTGCGGCCATTGTTGCCGACGTACCAGGTCGTCGCCGCCAGCCGCGTGAGTTGCGCGTTGGGTGCGAATGTATAGGGAAGGCCCGCCGATCCGCAGGTGACGGCCGGAACCGGGTAGCCCAGTCCGCGGACACAGTTGCTCGGCGTGCCGACGCCGGTTTGGTGAGTAATGAGTCGCGTGGTGGCGTTGAAGTTGCTCACCTGAAATATCGCCGCGTGATCGAAATCGCACATCACCAGGACGTCGTTGACGATGAGGCCGCTGGTGGTGGAGTTGATGCGGATGAGCGTATTCGCGGCGTCGTGATTCTCCACCGCCAGTCCCGCGCCCTGGATCCCTTGCACCATGATCGAGTCGGTGGCGGTGACGCGTTCCGCCGTCCCGGTGCCGATGGTCACGGCGCCCGTGGCCTGCGTGCCTTCGTAGCCCATGATGCCGACCCAGGTCCGCCACCAGGAGGAGCCGGGCGCGGTGAGATTCAATACATTGGCGATGCGGCCTCGGCTGTCGCAACCCATGATGCCGGCTTCGCGCACATCGCGGGCCATCAGTTCGAATGCGGTTCGCGCGCCTTCCTGGACTTGGGACAGCGCCTCGTTGGTGCGATAACTCTGGCGATTGGCGAGGATGACGCCGGTGGCGCCGCCGATGATGATGAGCCCGAGGACCATCGACACCATCAGCTCGATCAACGTCATGCCATGAATTGCCCGGCGCATCGGTCATAGATAGCAATAACGCCCGAACGCGGGCTGTACGGTTTTGTGCGTAAAAAAATATCCGTCCGCGCGATGTGCCGAGTTACTATCGCAACCGCGGAACAAGCCGCACCCGGGTCCGCGGGCAGGGTCGAACCCACTTGTGATCGAGTCGACACCCAACCTTTGTGCAGCCGGTGTTGCGGACCGTCCCGGCGTCAATGCATGGAGGTTGAGCCGTGAACATTCTTCCCGAGCGATCGAACATCGAGCACCTGCGCAAGCAGGCGAAGGATCTGTTGCGTTTGTATAAGCGCAACGATCCGGCGGCCTTGGAACGATTGCGAAAATACCTACCCGCCGCTCGCGACCAAAGCGACGCCGCTCTCGCCAGGCTGCAATTTCGACTGCATGACATGCAATCGTGCGTGGCGCGCGAGTATGGATTCGCGAGCTGGGTCGAGCTGCTGGACGGCGTGGAATTGCAGCGACGTCGAGCGGAAGGGCTCGATTCGCTGCGACGCTATTGGTTGCACCTGGTGTATGGCAATGAGGCGACTGGAGGCTACGATCGGCCGCAACCAGCACGCGCCGCGCGGCTGCTCGCCGAGCGGCCGGAAATCATTGTTTCGGACGATCCGTACTACGCCTGTGCCATTGGCGATGAAACATCGATTCGACGCGCCATCGAACGCGACGCCGAGTGGGTGAATCGCAGCGGCGGTCCGCTGAACATCGCTCCGCTGATCGCGATCACGCACTCGGGGCTATCGAGGCTCGATCCGTTTCGTGAATCGTTGCGTCGCTGCCTGCGATTGTTGCTTGATGCGGGCGCCGATCCCGATCAATGGCTGGCTCACGGTGACGATCGGCTGACGGCGATCTACGGTGCGGCCGGCAAAGTGCACGACCCGGGCATGACGCAGATGTTGCTCGCGGCCGGCGCCAACTCCAACGACAACGAGTCGCTGTATCACTCGCTCGAGGATCCCAATCCCGAACTTCCCTGCACGCGGCTGCTGCTGGAAGCGGGCACTCGCGTTGGAGGAACCAACGCGCTGGCGAGAGTGATGGACTTCGACAACCTCGAAGGTTTGCAGCGGTTGCTCGCATATACCCCGAGGGGTGACGAAGACCTCGATCGCATTCTGCTCTGGGCCATTCATCGTGGACGTTCCGCCGCTCACGCACGTGCGCTGTTGGATGCGGGCGCGAATCCTCAGGCGCGCACTCGCGAAGGCTACAGTGCGTTGAAGCTTGCTTTGAGCTTTGGGTTGAC
Organism: Steroidobacter sp.; assembly: GCA_040509855.1. Classification (GTDB taxonomy): domain Bacteria; phylum Pseudomonadota; class Gammaproteobacteria; order Steroidobacterales; family Steroidobacteraceae; genus Steroidobacter. The sequence continues at coordinate 2,984 of JBEVKA010000487.1, read as the reverse complement.
TGAAGTCGCGAAGCTGCTCGAAGCGGCGGGTGCTTCAGAAACATTGTCGACGCAGGATCTGTTCATCGCGGCGTGCGCGCGTGCCGATGAGAGCGAAGCGCGACGTATGCTCGCGGCGAAACCTGATCTGATCGCGACATTGTCCGCATCTCAGCTACGTCAGCTGCCCAATCTCGCAATGGCTGGGTTCGACGCTGCGGTGAAAGTGATGGTGAAGGTCGGGTGGCCGATCGCTACGCGTGGCGGCGACATCGATGGTTCGGCGCTCAATCAAGCTGTGTTCCGTGGCAACGCCGACCTCGCTGAATTCCTGCTGGAACATGGCGCGAGCTGGCGTGAGCGCCACGGCTACGACAGTGATGTCATCGGTACGCTCTCGTGGGCTTCCATCAACCGGCCACGCGCGGAAGGCGAGTGGTCACGATGCGCCGAAGTTTTGCTTGCGCATGGATTGCCGCCCGCCGAGGAACAGCCCGAAGATCCCTCCGATCCCACACGTTACGTATTGATCGATGGTCGGCGCATGACGTTCGCGGATGACGTCATCGACGTTCTAGTGAGGGAGTGATGATCGGGAGGACGGCCGCAGATGGAAATGACGATGCGAATGGCCGCAAGGAACGTTTGACACTGCGCTCGCTCCTCCCTATCTTCAACACGCCAGCGGTGTCCGCCCTCAACAAGCGGACTTAATAGGGAATCCGGTGCGGGCCCGCATATATAGATGTGTGTGCCCAATGCCGGAACTGCCCCGCAGCGGTATTCAGGAACGAACGTGGCCTTTGCGCACTGGGTGAATCCCTGGGAAGCGGCCGCCAGTAGATCGATCGTCGCGTCGTCGACGATTCCCGCCTGAGAGTCCGAAGACCTGCCCTGGCCGTCGCGCGATAAAACAAAGCGCGATGTCGGCTGTCGGGCTCTCGTGGGTCGGAGCTGGCGGGTCATGCTTGCGGACATTCTGTCCAGCGAGCTCACCGTCGCATCTTTCCATTCGCAGCCCGATTCCTGCTCGCGGGAGCGGAAGGCCATGTCGTGACGAACAGGTAGCGGCGGAACTCATCCGCGTCCGCGTCGTCGACGTGTCCTCGCGCTTTCCGGGCGTCTTTGCTCGGAGGGATCATTGTGTCGATACTGGCTACGAATCTCGGCTTTCCTCGCGTCGGCGCGCAACGGGAATTGAAACAGGCGCTGGAGAGCTATTGGCAGGGAAAGTCCTCGCGGGATGCATTGCTCGCCGTCGGCAGGCAGCTGCGCGAGCGTCACTGGAAGCTGCAACAGGCCGCCGGGCTGCATCATGTCCCGTCCAATGATTTCTCGCTCTACGACCACATTCTCGACCTGAGCTGCATGCTCGGCTGCATACCCGAACGCTACGGCTGGCAGGGCGGCGACATCGATCTCGATCTGTATTTCGCCATGGCGCGCGGTCGACAGAGCGGCGGCAACGATGTCACCGCGATGGAGATGTCGAAATGGTTCGACACCAACTATCACTATCTGGTGCCCGAGTTCACCGCAAATCAAACATTCGCGTTGTCGTCCAGAAAAATTCTCGATGAATATGCCGAGGCCAAGGCCCTGGGTCTGCAGACGCGCCCGGTGCTGGTCGGGCCACTGACATATGTTCTGTTGGGGAAGAAGCACGCCGGCGCGGATTACTGCCGCAGCACGCTGATTCCGAAACTGTTGCCCGTCTACATCGAGATACTGCGAGGACTGCGGAGCTTGGGCGCGCAGTGGGTGCAGATCGACGAGCCAGCGCTGGCGCTCGATCTGCGCGAGCAATATCGCACGGCTTGCGCCTCGGCCTATCGGGATATCGCCGCGGCCGTGCCTGATTTGAAGGTCATGGTCGCGACTTATTTCGATGGTCTGCGTGACAACACCGAGCTCGCGTTCTCGCTACCTGTCGCCGGTTTGCATCTGGATTTGTGTCGGGGCGCGGGGCAGGCCAACACCTTGGCGAATCGTGCCGATGACATTCTGGAAACGGCGCTGGCCCAGGCGGGAGAGAAGTATCTGTCGCTGGGCGTCGTGGACGGCCGCAACATCTGGAAGAACGATCTGAGCCGATCGCTGGCGCGTATCGAGCATGCGGTGGCCAGGCTGGGCGAGGACAAGATATTGGTCGCGCCGAGCTGTTCGTTGTTACATGTGCCCGTGGACCTGGCGGCTGAGGGCCAGCTCGATCCGACGATCGCTCACTGGCTGGCGTTCGCGACGCAAAAGCTCGGCGAAATCGCCACGCTCGCCAAAGGAGTGAATCTCGGCCGAGACGCCATCGAGGAAGAACTGAACGCGAGCGACGCGGTTCGTCGTCATCGCGCCACGTCGCCGCGCATTCACGATCAGCAAGTGCAACGCCGTCTGTCCGGCATCACCGCGGATATGAAACAGCGTCGCAGCGTGTACGGCGAACGTCGCAAGTTGCAGAGCGAACGTTTCCAGCTTCCGTTGCTGCCGACCACCACCATCGGCTCGTTTCCGCAAACGCCGGAGATTCGTCAGGCGCGAGCTGCATTCAAGCGCGGAGCGTTGAGTGCGGATCGATATGCGCAGGCCATGCAGCGGGAAATTCGCACCGTGGTGGATCACCAGCATCGCATCGGCCTGGACGTGCTCGTGCATGGCGAGGCCGAGCGCAACGACATGGTGGAGTACTTTGGCGAGCAGCTGGCCGGCTTCGCGTTCACCAGCAATGGCTGGGTGCAGTCCTATGGCTCGCGATGCGTGAAGCCGCCGATCGTTTTTGGTGACGTGTCGCGGCCCCGACCGATGACGGTGGAGTGGGCGGTGTACGCGCAGAGCCTGACGAGCAAAGTCATGAAAGGCATGTTGACCGGCCCGATCACCATCCTGCAGTGGTCGTTCGTGCGGGACGATCAGCCGCGCGCGACCACATCGCGCCAGATCGCACTGGCGATCCGCGACGAGGTGGCGGATCTGGAGCGTGCCGGGATTCGGATGATTCAGATCGACGAGGC
>JBEVKA010000486.1:0-3170 GCA_040509855.1 Steroidobacter sp. | reverse complement strand
CGGCCTTCGGTCGAAGGCCTGCTGCGCACCGAGCTGAAACATGATCTGCACGAGCTGGTCAATCAGGCGGTTCGTTCCAACGTACGCGCGTCGGTGGATCACTTGCGTCACGGCTCCGCGCTGCTGGAGCAGTTGATTCGCAACGAAGGCCTGCTGGTGGTCGGCGCCGAATATTCATTGGAGACCGGGGTCGTCGAGTTCTTCGACGGCGTTTGAGCCGTGAGTGACGCGGATCTCCAGTTCATGTCGCGCGCCATGGAGCTGGCTCGCGAAGCCGAGCGGGCCGGTGAAGTGCCGGTCGGCGCGGTGATCGTCAAGGACGGCGTGATCGTGGGCGAGGGCTGGAACCGGCCCATCAGCACCAACGATCCCACCGCTCACGCCGAAATCATCGCCCTGCGCGCGGCCGCTCAGAATCTTTCTTCGTATCGATTGCTGGACACGACGCTGTACGTGACGCTAGAGCCATGCGCCATGTGCGCCGGTGCAATGGTTCACGCGCGTGTCAAACGGTTGGTTTACGCCGCCACCGATCCTCGCGCTGGCGCGTCCGGCTCCATTTTCAATATCACACAGAATTCGGCGCTCAATCATCGTTTGGAGTGCGAGGCAGGCGTGCTCGGCGCGGAATGCGCGACGATGCTGCGTGAATTTTTTGTGGCCCGGCGGTGAGGGAGGAAGAAGTGAGTGGTGACTACTGACTAGTGACTGGTCAGATGGGCGTTACTCGAAGCGTACGAATGAGTTCAGCGTCAGTCGCACGGCGCGCGGCGGGGCGTCGGGTGTCGACAGGCAGCGAATGTTTCCTGAGTGGAGTACGTTGCTCGGATAGATCAAAGCCCGGTTGAAACGAGCGTCGTAGCTTGCCACTTGCTCGAACAATGAGTCGTCGCCGTCCATGTACTTCGCGGCCGCGTGCGGCTGAGTCATCACTTCGCGCTTCAATGTTTCTGCGTAGCCCTGGATGCGCGCCTGGCTGATGGTTTCATAGCCGGTGTTGCGATGACGGTAGAACGACGTTCCGCCGTGCTCCGGGCCGCATAAATAATGAACGATCGCCACCTGATTCGCCGCGCTGGTATCGAAGTGCGGGACTCGTTGCACCGGGCGTAAGCGCTGCGGCTCGATCGTGGTGATGGACAGCGCGCAGAAAATGACTCGCGGCACGCTGCCCGGCGGCAGCCCGAATAGCCCGCGCAACGTCTCGCCATACTGATCGCAGAAGCTTTCCGCGTACCCGCCCGGCGCCGGCTTGCGAATGCCAGGATATAAATCGCCGGACACGGCGTGAAAAGGCTCGCCCGACTCCGCGTACGCGAGCAACGATTCCGGATCTGCGGCGAAGTTTTCCACGACTGCGAGTGGTCGCAGCTCCGTGCCTATGTTCTGCACGGAAAGCGCCGCGTGCGGATTCAGGCGATACACGTCAGCGCGCAAGCAGCTGATTCTTTCGCTGCACCAGTGAGTAGATATGCCCGAGCGAGGCAATCATGGTGTAGATCGGCCCGAGATATTCGAGCGCGTGCAGTTCGGTGATGGCGGAGGCGGGGAGCGCCTTCAAGCGCTCTTCATCGATGGTGTACAAACCCTCGATACGCTGTTTGCTGTGATCGATGAACTCGATTTCCAGTCGCATCGGACGCACCAGTTCGAGTGCCAGCAGTTTGTTCGCTAAGCGCGCGGTCTGCTCTTCGCCGGTCAGTAGGGCGGAGAGCATTTGTTTGACCTGCTGCAGATAGGCCGTTTCAGCGCCATGCTGATCGAATATCGCCTCGCCATTCGCCGGCGTTACCGCTGGGCTCTGGGTGTCGATACACACGACTTTCTCATTGGCCACACCCGTGCCGAGGAAGAACGGCTGTCGCGTCACTTGCAGCGGCACGTATAGCGCATCCCACCGATTCTGTTTCCAGAACAGATTCTCCTGCTTATCGAACCCGAACAGAGCAACGCATGTGAATTGACCGGTCGATCCATTCTTGGTCAGTCCGATCGGATACTGCACGCACAGCTTCAAGAACTCGCCGAGCACCACCGGCAGCATGTTGAGCTGCGCCGCCTGCGCGAGCACCTGCTGCTGATCGATGCGGACCTGCCGATGGGCCGCGCTGTTGATGGCGACGAGTCTGCTCATGACTCAAAGCGACTGAAAGCCATACTGCTGCACTTTCTGCAACAGCTCTCGATGCTTGGGCAAAGTCGCGAGCGCCTGCTGAATCGCACGGTCGTTCTGACGGAACTGTTCCTGAGCCTGCTCTGTTTGCACTAGCGTGTGCTCGACCAGCCGCAGGTCGCTGCGAAATCCCATGCCATACAGCACATATTGATAGCTTGCCGCCGGGAACACTTCGTTATTGCTGGTGAAGTCGTGATTACCCGGCGGGCAGTAGCGCCACAGATCGAGCTGTTCCTGGAGACTGTCCGGAATGCTGGCTCGCTGGCGGTTGTCGTTCCAGAAAGTCTCGGTGCGCTGACTGAGCATATAGTGCAGCTTCAGGAAATCGATGATGCGATCCCAGCGATAGCTGAAGGTCTGATTGAAGCGCTTCGCCAGCACATCCATGACCTCTCGGCACGGCGGCAACTGTTCGCTGAGCATCTCGGCGGACAATTCCACCAGCACCAGCGCCGACGCTTCCAGCGGTTCGAGAAATCCAGCCGACAGTCCGACCGCGACGCAGTTGTTTTGCCAGAACAGCTGCCGATGTCCGGAGCGAATCGGAATGCGCCGTATGCTCAGGCCTTCGATGCGTGGCCCGACATACTCACGCAGCGTCATGACCGCCGTGTCGTGATCGACGTGACGGCTCGAATAAACGTAACCGACGCCGCGTCGGGACTGCAGTCCAATATCCCAGATCCATCCGGCCGTTTGCGCGGTGGAGATGGTGTGGCACGCGACCGCTGCGTCCTCACTCTCGTAGGGAACCTGCACCGCCAGCGCGTTGTCGACGAACAGCACATCGCTGCGATCGATGAATGGCACGCCATAGTGCTTGCCGAGCAGCAGCGACGAGAAGCCGGTGCAGTCGACGAACAAGTCACCTTCGATGGTGTTTCCGCTCGCAAGCGACACCGAGGCGATATCACCATTTGCCGCCGGGTTGATCGAGGTAACGTCATCGAGCACGTGACGCACGCCAAGCTGCTCCACGCAATGCTTGCGCAAC
>JBEVKA010000485.1:0-6155 GCA_040509855.1 Steroidobacter sp. | reverse complement strand
CAGAACATCGGCTCGACGTTTCAACATTGGCCGGAGGAATCGCACGGCTCGGTGGTCATGCGCAGCGTCTATGAAGGCATGGAGTGGCTGCACGAAGGCTACTACACCCATGATTCGATGCGTGCTTACGAGGAATCGGGTCTGCAGCTTTTCGACAAGCACATCCAGGGGATCTCCAAGTATCTCGGCTATGAAGTGAAGTTACCCGAGCCGGTGCTGATGGGCGTTTATCAGGGGCTGATGGAACGGAAGCGCCCTCAGGACGCGAAGCAGGTGCTGGAGCGATTGCTCCAGGATTATCCCGTCAGCCCGGGCGTGCACTATGAGCTTGGCCGCGTCGACCTGGAATTGAACGAGCGCGCGTCCGCTGAGAAACATTTCAGGAAAGCGCTGGAGCTGTACCCCGGGCACGGCAGCGCGCGAGCGGAGCTGGAGAAGCTCGGCGTCGATCCGCAGACCGTCATCACCGAAACGACAGTGCCGCCGTCGGTGCTGCGCGGTCATGTCGGTGAGTATCGATACAAGGATGAAACATCCAAGGTCACGCTCGAAGACGGCAAGCTGTTCATGAATGTAGGAAGGGACAAGCGCGAACTGCGTGCGCGTTCGACAACCCGCTTTTTCGCTATCGAATCGGATCGCGAATACACCTTCAACCGCAAGGCCGGCACGTTGACCATCGAGCTGCCCGAGTTCACTTACGACAGCCGCAAGGTGCGCTGACTGCCGCCGGCACTTGCCGGCCGCGAGTAAACGGCACTAAGCTGCGCCAACACATGTTTCGTTGGCGCAAACAAGTCGATTCGCCAGCCGCGGCTGCCGCCGCCGCGCCGGATTCCGTTGAATTCCTGGTCAGCCTCGATCGTCGCTACCGCCGGCCGCTGACCAGCTACTTCGAAAAGCGCATTCGCGAAAGCTACGACATCGACGACCTGGTGCAGGAGGTGTTCATCCGCCTCGCGCATCGGCCGCTGGACGACATCGAATATCTGGAAGGGTATGTCTTCCAGATCGCGGCCAATGTGATTCGCGATCGCGTGCGGCGCCGGGCCGTCCGGCACGCGTCCGAGCACGACCCGCTCGAGAATTGCGAGCTGCCCCTTAACGATTTTTCACCGGAGCGCGTCTTACAGGGCAAGCAACTGCTCGATCGGGCGCTCGAAGCGCTGCTCGAGCTGCCGGCGCGCACCCGTAATGTGTTCGTCCTGCGCCTGTACGAGGGCATGAAACAAGAGGAGATCGCGGCCAGCCTGCAGATCAGTGTCGACACCGTTCGTTTCCATTTGAGACGAGCCAAGGAGCACATGGCGCGCCGCCTGGAGAATGGAACATGAACCCGCCGCACGACGACGCGTACGCCGCCGCCGCCGATTGGCATAGCCGCCTCAAGGATGAGGACGATTCCGCTCACGCCTACGCGCAGTTCGAGGCGTGGCTGGCGGCCGATGTACGCCACCAGCAGGCTTTCGATGCGGTGGAGCGCTCGTGGGCGAGCCTTGCTGGCGCTCGCGTCGATCCAAGAGTGTTGAAGCTGCGCCGGGAAGCGTTGAGCGCCACGCATCGGTTGCGTTTCTTTCGAGTCGCCGCGGCCGCCGCTGTCGTTGGCGTCATCGTCGCAGTCGGTTTTCTGGCCATTCCGATGCTGCGTGATGCGAGCACGGCGCCGACGGCGATCATGGGCAATGTCACCGAAGGCGGCGCATTTCGTACCGCCGTCGGCGAACGCTCCAGCATCACTCTGTCCGATGGCTCGTCCGTGGTGTTGAACACCAACAGTCGCGTCGAGATTAAATTCACACCCGAGCTGCGCAATGTCCGGCTGCTCGCCGGTCAGGCGTGGTTTCAAGTTGCGAAGAACGCCGAGCGGCCATTTGTGGTGGAAGCGGGCGATCAGCGGGTCACGGCGCTCGGCACAGCGTTCGACGTGCGACTCGATCCCGAGCGAGCCGGCGGGTCGGTGCAGGTCACGCTGGCCGAAGGCAAAGTGACGGTCGAGCCGATTCGCTCCTCGTTCGAGAATCTGTTGCGTACACCCGCCGTTCCCGAAGTGCTGGCGCCGGGTGAAGCGCTGATCGTCGCCGACGACGCGCCGGCCACACGGCGCAAAGCCGATCTGGTCAAAGTCAGCAGCTGGCGCCAGGGACAGGTCGTGTTCGACAACGACACCCTGGCAACGGCGATCGCCGAGATCAATCGCTATTCGCCCACGCGCATCGAGCTATCGGATCCAACGCTCGGCGAGCTGCGAGTCAGCGGCGTGTTCAAGGCGGGGCACAGCGAAAGTTTTGTCGAGACCGTCACCGGGCACTATCCCATTCAGGTGGCGGCTCGTGACGGCTCACGGATCCTGCTTGCCCATACGTCGAATGACTGAGCCGTGCCGCCCGCGAAGGCATGCATATATAACCGCTCCCCATTCACGGTTTCGCGACAGCCTGCGTCTTACAGGAGGAAGTTGGCGCATTAGAACGAAAGGGGAGCGTGTTCATGCAGCACAAGACGGCGGCCCGTCCGCATCTGAAGGCAATCGTTGCGTGTGTCCTGGCGGCGGCGAGCGTTCCGGCCGGGTCGCAAACGGTCGCCACGGTCCGCGCTGAGCTACGTTCCTTCAACATCGAAGCCCAGGATCTGGGCAGCGCGCTCAAGGCGTTCGCGTTCCAAAGCAATCGCGAGATCTTTTTCGCGCCCCAGCTCACGCAGGGCAAGCAAACGCATGGTGTAGTCGGTCGCTACGACGACCTGGACGCGCTCAGGAAAATCCTGGCGGATACCGGACTGTCTTACACCGTCACCGATTCGAACGCGATCCTGGTGCGCGATTTTTCGAATGTGACTTCCGCACGCTCCACGACGTATGCAGGCAATGGTCCTGCTTTGCATCTGGCGCGCGCCGACGTGAACCCAACGCACCTCGCTGCAGCCGAATCGTCGACTCCAGCCGGCAACGCTCGCGGTGCTGGCACACCAGAGCAAAACAGCGGCGATCTCATTTCCGAAATCGTCGTCACCGCGACCAAACGTCAGGAGCGGGCGCGCGATATCGCAGGCTCGGTCTCCGCTATGTCCGGTGCGCAGCTGGAAGCATTGGGTGCGCAGAGTTATCAGGACTATCTTTCTCGCACGCCCGGCGTCGTGTTCAACGCCGGTCCGCTGGGTGATTCGACCGCGATCATTCGTGGCGTCGGCACGTCGGTCGGCAAGGATCAGGGCCAGGGGCCGACCGGCTATTACATCAATGAAATTCCATTGACCGAGCCCGGCTACGCGGTCGCCATTCCCGATGTGGATACATTCGACGTGGAACGCATCGAAGTCCTGCGTGGCCCACAAGGCACGCTGTTCGGCTCGTCGGCGCTGGGCGGCGCGATCAACTTTGTCGCTCGCGAAGCGACGACGGCCGGATTCGACATGGCGTTACAAACATCGGTCAGCAGCACACGCAACAGCGATGGTGATGTGGGCTACACCGGCAAAGGCATGGTCAACGTGCCGCTCAACGATTCGTTCGCGATTCGCGGCGTTGGCTACTACCGCACCGAGGCTGGCTATCTCGACAACATCGGCCTGGGCCGTCAGGCGAGCAATGAACAAACCGACAAGGGCGGTCGCTTCTCCGCCGTGTGGACGCCCGGCGAGACCACCAAGGTGTCGTTGCTGAGCCTTTACGACAAGAGCCAGACGCCGGATTTTGGCTATCGCTATCCCTTGCTCGGCGAATTCGCACGCAACACACAGGTGCCAGAGCCTGTCGAGTTCCAATTGCAACTGCATAGCCTGCGCATCGATCAAGACGTGGGCCTGGCGACATTGACCGCGCTGGCCGGTTACAGCGAAAAGAAACGTAGCCTCACCAATGACTACACCCGCTTCTATGGCGATGGACTGCCGAACCCGACGCCTTATTTCGACCAGGGCAAGAGCGAGAACCGCAGCTTCGAGCTGCGCCTGTCGTCGCCGAAGGGAGAGCGCTTCGACTATCTCGTCGGGGTGATGGGCACTAAAACCGACAAGACGTTCAACGACTCGATCGTCTCGGACGGCTCTTACGCGGTGCTGGTCACACGCGATCTCGATGAGAACGGTGCGCCGGACAACAGTCCTGCCGATTTGCGCGGCGATGAATTTTATTGGGGTGTCGGCAAGACCGAGGGCGAGGAGAAGGCGATATTCGGCGAGGCCAACTATCGTTTCGCCGACCGATGGACACTGACCTTCGGCGGCCGTTACTTCGATACCGAAGTGAGCAGCCGCTCGGTTTTCAGCGGCATCTTCTATCCCGGTTCGCTGGCGTTGCCGCCGGGACGTCAGACCGAAGACGGCTTCGCGCCGAAGCTGTCGATCGCCTGGCGGGCTAGCGACGATTTCATGACTTACGCGCTGGCCTCCAAGGGTTATCGCTTCGGCAATCCCAATACGATCTTCCCGCTCGCCGGCTTCAACACCCCGAATGGCTGGAAGACCGACTCGTTGTGGAACTATGAAATCGGCGTCAAGACCTCGTGGCTCGATCGTCGCCTGCAGGCGGATCTCACTGTGTTCGTGATCGACTGGAGCGACCTGCAAGTGCGCCTGTATCGACCGGACGATGTCACCTACGGCACCAACGCCGGTGAAGCGCGCAACATCGGTCAGGAATTTAGCGGCGCTTGGCGCGTGACCGATGCATTCGACGTATCGCTCAATGTGACTCACCTCGATGCACAGCTCACGCAGACCGTGGTGAGCAACGCCAACACTGTACTGTTGGATGGCCAGCAACTGCCAGGCGCGTCCGAGTGGCAGATCTCCGCCGTGGCCGTGGCGCGACTGCCGTTGACCGCGGAGCCGACGATCACGTTGTCACATCGCTATCTTTCGGATGCGCCACAGTCGCTGCAGACACCGAGGTTGCGCATCAATGGCTACGGCCAGACCGATCTGCGTCTCGCCACGACGTTCGATCAAGTCGGCGTGAGTCTGTTCGTCAGCAATCTCACGGACAAGCGCGGCGTGACGTTTGGGTATGGCGACTTCGGATTGGGTTTGCAGGACTTCATCATTCGACCGCGCACGTATGGTGTGTCGTTCGATTGGAAGCTGCGCTGAGCTTGTGAGAATCGCTAATCGCGTCATCCTGCGGACAGCACGCGTTGCAAGCGTGTTGTCGCTTCTTTTAGCGCTGACGGCGGCAGCGGCGCCGCTGAAGACCATCGACAACGTCGACATCGTCGACCTGCGCGAGGTTACTGATCCGCAGATATCGCCCGACGGCAAGCTGATCGTTTACTCGGTGTTGCGTCGGTTGTCCGCGGCCGAGCACGACGACGTCAGCATCTGGCTGGTGCCGTCCGATGGCAGCGCGCCGGAACGTCCGCTGGTGTTTGGTGAAGGTGCGCCAGGTAATGCGCGCTGGGCGCCGGATGGCCGACGGATCGCGTTTCTCTCCAGTCGGCCAAGCCTTTTCAGCATCGAGGGTAAACCGAGTCCCACCCGCGAGAAGTCGGAGCGTTCCCGGCAACTTTGGTTGCTGTCTTTCGATGGTGGCGAAGCGCTGCCGCTGACTCGCACCGACGGTGACATCACAGAGTTTCAATGGTCGCCTGACGGCAAGCGCATTGCCTTTCTGATGCCCGAGCCGCTCGCGCCAGAACTCAAGGCACGGCTAGCGCTCAAGCAGGACGCGATCGAAGTCGATGCTCAACCGCGGCGTCAACATGTTTGGATCTACGATCTGCGCACGCAGCACGCCGAGCGTGTCTCGCCCGAGAACATTCATGTCAGCATGATGACATGGTCGCCGGACGGTACCCGGTTAGCGTTGCGACTCGCGCAGACGCCGGACATCAATGCACATTGGTATCGCTCCAGCATTGCGATACTGAATGTTGCCGAGAAGCGCTTGGACGCTCCGATCTTTGAACATGCAGCGGCCGTGACTCCAGTGTGGTCGCCGGATGGGCAGCGACTGGCACTCTCGGAAATCCTCAAGGACGGCATCGGCGCCGAGCCACGCATTTATGACTTTCGGACGGCGAAGGTCACGGCATGTGGCAAAGACTATCCTGGCTTGATCGGCGAAATGCGTTGGACCAACGATGGGCGCTCGCTGTGGATCCACAAGTTCGAGCACACCCGCACCGGGTTCGCTCGCTTGGACGCGCGTAATTGCGATGTGC
>JBEVKA010000484.1:0-3599 GCA_040509855.1 Steroidobacter sp. | reverse complement strand
ATCCGGCGCAGCGGCGGGCGGCCATATACGGCGAGCGCGACGCAAGCGGCGCCTTCCGCGCCGGCCCGCTTCTCATCATCGCCGGTGCGGGCACGGGCAAGACCAACACGCTCGCCCACCGGGTCGCCCATCTGCTGCTCGAAGGTGTGTCGCCGGAGCGCATCCTGCTCCTGACTTTCACGCGGCGCTCCGCTCAGGAAATGCTCCGTCGCGCGGAGCGAATCGCGACTCAAGCGTTGAGCAACTCCAAGCGAGCCGCATCGATTCATATCAACGCGGCTCGACTGTTGTGGGCCAGCACGTTTCATTCGATCGGCAATCGGCTACTGCGCGAGTACGCGCATGTCGTTGGCCTGGAACCGTCGTTCTCGGTACTGGATCGTGGCGACGCGGCCGACGTTCTCGATGTGATTCGCCAGGAGCTGGGTTTCTCCAAAAAAGAAAAACGTTTTCCACGCAAGGACACGTGCCTTGCAATCTACTCGCACAAGATCAACAGCCGCGCGCCTTTGACACAGACGCTGCAGGATTTCTTCCCCTGGTGCGCCGAGTGGGCGGACGACCTGACGCAGCTGTTCCGCCGCTATGTTGAAACCAAACATTCGCAGCAGCTGCTCGATTACGACGATCTGCTGCTCTACTGGCATCTGCTGGTTCAGGAACCACAACTCGCCGAAGAGATCGGTGCTCGCTTCGCGCACGTGTTGATCGACGAATACCAAGACACGAACACGCTGCAAGCTGAAATCGTGATGGCGATGAAACCGCGCGGCGATGGCGTTTGCGTAGTTGGCGACGACGCGCAGGCCATCTACTCGTTTCGCGCGGCGACGGTGGAGAACATCCTGGAGTTTCCGCAACGGTACTCACCCGCCGCGGAGATCATCAAGCTCGAACACAACTATCGCTCGGTGCAACCGATCCTGGACGCAGCCAATATCCTGATGGGCGACAGTCCGCGTCAGTATCAGAAGGAACTGCACTCGGGGCGCAACTCCTCGCGCAAGCCCTGTTACGTTTCCGTGCAAGACGACAAGGCACAATCGCTGTACGTCGTCGAACAGATCCTCGCCGCTCGCGAACAAGGCACACCGCTGCGCCGGCAAGCGGTGCTGATGCGCAATTCACATCATGGCGACGTGCTGGAGCTGGAGCTGATCCGCCGCAATATTCCCTATGCCAAATATGGCGGGCTGAAGTTCCTGGAAGCGGCGCATGTGAAAGACGTGCTGGCGCTGCTGCGCTGGGCGGACAACCCCAAGCATCGCATCGCCGGCTTTCGAGTACTGCAATTGTTGAGCGGCGTCGGGCCCGCCGTGGCCGATCGCTGTCTCAAGGTGTTCGAAGCCAGCGGTCATGCATGGCCGACGTTGGCTTCCTATCGAATGCCTTCCGCCGCCGAGAAGGACTGGGCCGGCTTGATCGAACTGATCGGCGACTTGTCGAACGCGCGCGAATGGATCGGGCAGCTCGGACGCTTGAGGAAATGGTACGAGCCGCAGCTCGAACGCATCTACGATGCGGCGAGAGTTCGGATGGGCGACATCGAACAGCTGGAGCGGTTGTCAGGCCAGTATGCGTCGCGCGAACAGTTCATCACCGAATTGACGCTCGATCCGCCCCAGGTCACTAGTGACCTCGCGGGTGATCCGGCACGCGACGAGGATTATCTGATCCTCTCCACCATTCACTCCGCCAAGGGCCAGGAATGGGATTCGGTCTATGTGCTCAATGTGTCGGACGGCAACTTCCCCAACGAGCACGCGACCGGGCGTCCCGACCTGGTCGAAGAAGAGCGGCGCCTGCTGTACGTCGCGATGACTCGCGCCAAACACGATCTGCATCTGGTCTCGCCGCTGCGCTATTACATCACTCAGCAGAGTCGCACGGGTGACGCACACGTGTACGGCGCTCGCAGCCGTTTCATGACCGATCAGCTCCTGCAATGTTTCGAACAGCGCAGCTGGCCAATGACTGCGTTCGCCGCGATTCAAAAAGCTTCTGAGACCAAAGTACGAATTGACGCCGCCGCTGCGCTACGCGCAATGTGGGACTGACCTCCCCAAAACAATTCGCACGGTTCAATTCATGAAGAAGCGCACCACCCGCGCCGCCTCTGGTAGCGCACGCAAGCGAGTGTTCGACGTTCGCCGCGACACACTGGATTTTCGCGACAAGATGTATGTGCCGACGCTCATCGAAGTGCCCACCGCACGCGAGCTCGAGCAGTATCGCGCGCATCGCATTCCGGTCCTGAACCAAGGTTACGAAGGCGCGTGCACGGGTTACGGTCTCGCAACAGTTGTTAATTATCTGCTCACGACTCGCAAGGTCGTCAGCGACTGCGCCCAAGTCAGCCCGCGCATGTTGTACGAGCTGGCCAAGCGCTACGACGAATGGCCAGGCGAGAACTATCCCGGCTCCAGCGCGCGTGGAGCAATGAAGGGTTGGCACAAACACGGCGTGTGCTCCGAAGAAATGTGGCCGTCCGTTGCCAGCAAGCAGAACAAGGGCCAGCTGCTCGCCGGCCTCAACGATGCACGAACCGCCGACGCACTTCGACGTCCGCTCGGCGCTTACTATCGCGTCAATCACAAAGATCTGGTCGCCTTGCATGCGGCGATCGCGGAGGTCGGCATCCTGTTCGCCACTTCCAATGTGCATCAGGGCTGGATCAAACCCGGCGAGGATGGCTTGATCGAGTTCTCGCCGGAAATGATCGGCGCGCACGCCTTCGCCATCGTCGGCTATGACAAGCGCGGAGTGTGGATTCAGAATTCGTGGGGCGAAGAGTGGGGCTACCAAGGCTTCGCCTGCATCAGCTATGACGATTGGCTGCAGAACGCCACCGATGTCTGGGTCGCGCGCCTGGGTGCGCCGATCGAGTTGAAGAAAAGCGCGTCGACGGCAGTCGCTCACTCAGCATCGGCGGGTCAGTCGGCTGCGTACTCCTATCCCGATCTGCGCCCGCACATCATCAGCCTCGGCAACAACGGCGTGCTCAAGGCGGGCGGTAACTACGGCTCGTCGGCCGAAGAAGTCAGCGAGCTGTTCAAGACCGAACTGCCCAACGCCATCAAGAGCGCCGGTTACAAACACATTCTTCTATATGCGCATGGCGGCCTGGTGAGCGAGACCTCGGCGGTCCAGCGGCTCGCCGACTACCGCTCCAGCATGCTGTCGTCCGGCATCTATCCGTTCACGTTCATCTGGCACAGTGACGCGTGGACCACGATCAAGAACATCCTGAACGACGCGTTCCAGCGCCGCCGGCCCGAAGGCGTCCTGGATGCGACCATCGACGTCATGCTCGATCGCCTCGACGTTGCACTGGAACCGCTGGCGCGCGTGCTCGCTGGCAAGGCCTCGTGGGATGAAATGAAAGAGAACGCGCTCGGCGCCACCCAGAACAAAGATGGCGGCGCGCGCGTGGTCGTCGGTCACTTGAAGAAGCTGCTCGACAAGTTACCGCCGCAACAGACGCCGAAGATCCACCTGGTCGGGCACAGCGCCGGCAGCATCTTCCATGCGCCGCTGCTGACTGCGTTGAATGATGCCGGCATCGACGTCGAGTCCTGCACGCTCTGGGCGCCGGCTTG
>JBEVKA010000483.1:0-6568 GCA_040509855.1 Steroidobacter sp. | reverse complement strand
GAATGGTCACAGTCCACGGCCGCGTGAAAACGGTCGGATCGGTCACTGTCGCGACATAGTTGTAGCGCGAGCCGTCCGCGTTGAAGATGTAACGTTCTTCGATGTGCGCGTTCGCGCTGAGAAACTCGCCGGTGCGAGCCAGCCGCGCCTTGGCGTTGTTGTTGGTGACATCGACAATCAGTGTGTTGCCTTCCCAGCGTCCGCGCGAATCCGCATTCCACAGCTTGATGTTGTCCGGCAGGTGCGGCTTGCCATCCAGATGAACGATGCGCGAGCCCGAATCGAATAGAAACAAGACATAGCCGGGATACTGGCGGATCTCATAACCGTGCCAGGTGAACGATTTGGGCACGCCGGCCGGCGCGCAGCGCGCCAGTGGCTCGACGTACTCTTCCTTGATCGGGTTGTGGAAGTACGCCAGGAAATCCTGTTGAACCGCGCGCGCCCAAGGCTGAAACGGTAGTTGCCCATCGGGTGGATCGCTCACTCGACTCGGCGCACGCGACTCACGCGGCGTCTTCGGCGGGTTGCGACCGGGATCGCCCGGCACGCCACCTTGAGGATCGGTGAAGTTGTTGTGATTGGCGATGGGGTTCGACCAATAACCTTGCACATCGGGCTGGCCGTCGGACAGGCGCTTGCCGCTCCACTTGCCCGCGGCGATCGGCGTCACCGTCTTCTCACGTTGAATGCGTTCGCCGCCGGGCGCTTGCTGGGCATGCGCTGGTGCAATCGCCAGCAGCCACGCCGCGGCGAGCAGACTCGTCTTCATGGCAGCTTCTCCGCCGGAACCGGATAGAACTTGTCGTAGCCGAGCGTGTAGCAATAGTTCTCGATCAGCTGGAACTCCGGCTCGCGGTGACGATGCAGGAGCACGCTCAGCGTCCAGGGGCGCGAGTACGCCTCGGGATCTTCCAACGTCGCCCGGTATTCGATGGTGTTGGTGTCGAGGAATTTCCAACGCTCGATCACATGCAGCTTCGGGCTGTGCCAGTTGCCGGCGCGATCCAGCCAGGTCTCCTCGTTGAAGTCGGTCACGTCGACGACCAGCGTGTCGCCTTCCCACTGCGCGCGCGAGTCGCCGAGATAGAACTCGTTGTCGGTGACTTCCGGATGCAACGTGCCATTGGTGTGAATGGTGCGCACCGAGTGGCCGAACTGGAACACCAGTGTCAGGTCGCGCTCGCGCTGGAAGATTTGAAACGGCTCGCGATAGTAGATGCCGCGCGGCGTGCCCAGCGTCCAGCACTTCAAGCGCGGATCCTCGCGGTCCCGAACTTCGAAGTTCTTTTTCTTGCGCTCCAGCGCCGCCGGCAAATAAGGAATGAACTTGCCGTCGATCACGCCGGCGCTCGGCGGTGCATCGGGTCGCCCCGAATGCGGTTCGAGGTCGTACTCCGCGGCGCTGGTCGTCTGCCAGATGCCTGAGAAGTCCGGCTTGCCATTCGAGAGCCGGGGAATCTTCGGAGCCGCGGCTGAGGCGAGTGAACTCGTCAGCAGCGCTGTGACAATCAAAACCGCTCCCGTCAGTGAACGCATCGGCTTGCTCACTGAGCTGCGCTCGCCGTAGTTGCCGTCGGCGCGTCCTGAGCGCCACCGGTCTGGAATTTGCGACCGTCGGGCAACGTCACGATCACGGAGTAGCCGTACGGCCCGCCGTTCTTGGCGAGGTAGCCGCGATTGTGAACTTCCGTGCCTGGCGCGACGTCGGTTTTCTTCAGGCCGATTCGCGCCAGCTGATTCGGCGCGCCGAACTCCACACCCCAGTTGGTGACCTTGCCGGCGTTGTCCTTCACGTCGAAGTACAGCCAGCTGTGCGGATTGACCCATTTGATCTTGGTGACCGTGCCCTTCAGGTCGAGAGGCTTGTCGGCGTCGAACTCGGCCGCGAACGCATGATGTGCACTGGCCGGCACGCACGTAGCCAGCAGCCAGCCGGCCGCCGCCAGAGACACGAAGGACTTGGACACAGTGATGTTGTGCATGGTTGTAACGTGCGCCCGAGTGAGGCGTTTTCGCGGCGCAATCTAGCCACGCGCGTGCACGCGCGAAAATGTCATGTCGTTATGAAGGTCGCCACGAAAGACATGTGACCCATTTGTAGCTGACGCGAAACCGAAAACGTCGCTTCGGTCACGTTGCGTGACCGCGCGCGCCTGAACGTGACCGACATGTAACCCTTTCAGATCAGTCGCGACAGCATCCCAGTGCGACAGTGGACGCGCATTCGCGCTTTCCGCGCGCATCACATGCTTTGCGCCGGGAACGACCAATCGTCGTCGTACGGTCATCGAACAGAAATACAACGCCACGATTATGTCGCCGCGCCGCTTGTCCCTGGCGCGCCGAGGTCGGCGTGCGAGCGTGCTGGAGTCCTGAAATGAAGTGCCTGAATCACACCCTTCGGCTGGCCGTGGCGATGCTCGCCGTCGGATCGGCCTCGCTCGTCGCGCCCACGCATGCGGCAGAATTGTTGGAACGCGCCGTGCTCCCTAGCGCGAGTTTTTCCACTGGCCCGACCTCGGGTCAGTTCGCCACTGGCGGCAACGGCGTGGTCACGCCGTTCATCAATCGCCAGCCGGTGCAGGGTTTCTCGGCGGTGCTGCCCGGTCCGACCGACGACACTTTCACGGTGATGTCGGATAACGGCTTTGGTAACAAGGCCAACTCGGCCGATGCACTGTTGCGCGTCTACACCGTGAAGCCCGACTTCAAAACCGGCGAAGTGTCGCCGGCGAATCGCTTCACCGGCGATGCGCTGAAAGACTTCACATCCGACAGTTTCATTACGCTGAGCGATCCCTGGAAGCGCGTGCCGTTCGTCATCGTCGCCGATGGCGAGGTTTATCCGGGCACACCAGTGGGCGGTGGCGCAGCGATTCCGGTCGATGCTTCGATCCGCGCCAATCGTTTGCTCACCGGCGCCGACTTCGACATCGAGTCGATTCGTCGCGCAGCGGATGGCACGCTGTGGTTCGGCGATGAGTTCGGCCCATACCTGATTCACACAGACTCCAAAGGTCGCGTGCTCGAAGCGCCGGTTCCGCTGCCCAACTTCCGCCGCATCCCCTCGACGCTGGGTGGCACGGAAGTGAACCCGTTGATTCAGGCCATCAGCAATCCTGTGCGCACGCTCGCCGCGAATCTCGCCGACTCAGGTGGCTTCGAAGGCATGGCGTTGAATGCGAGCCGCACCAAGTTGTATGCGCTGCTGGAAAAGGCCGTGAACGGCGATCCGGTGCGCGAACGTCTGCTCATCAACGAGTTCAGCCTCACCGCGCGCAAGTACACCGGTAAGACGTTCGGCTATCTCCTGGAGAGCGCGAGCAACGCTATCGGCGACTTCACTGCGCTCACCGACACGCAGTTCGTCATCATCGAGCGTGACAGCGGCCAGGGCGACGCGACCGACCCGCGCTTCACCAACCCGGCGCGCTTCAAGCGCATCTACAAGATCGACCTGCGCAAAGTCGATACGAACGGCAACGTCATCAAGGAAGAAGTCGCCGACCTGATGAACATCTACGATCCGCGCGACGTCGCGGCCGATGGCAAGGCGAAGACCGTGTTCACGTTCCCGTTCACCACCATCGAGGACGTGCTGGTGTTGGACAACAATCGTTTGCTGGTCATCGACGACAACAACTATCCCGGCTCTGCTGGCCGTGAGTTCGGCGTGCCGGACAACAACGAGTTCATCGTCGTGCACACCGCACCGCTGCTGGACTCAGAGGATTGTCGCCGCGACCGCAAGGAAGACCGTGGCTTCGACGCGTATGGTCACGGCCACGACGACCGCCGCAAGGAATGCGAGCCCGTCAAGCACTGATTGGGAAATGAGTTGGCCGGTGCGCATGGATGTGCACCGGCCAATTGCGACTAGCTACTTCGCGCGGCCTGTATAACCTGACGTCAACGTTGCGATTCGATAAGCCGCGCCGCGCCCGACGACATACAACGTCTTCTTGTCCGCGCCAGCGAACGCCAGGTTCTGTGGTGACTTCGGCAGCGGAATCGTGCCGAGCGCCTTGCCCTTCGCATCGAACACCTGCACGCCCGCCGCGGACGCCACATACAAGCGGCCTTTCGCATCCACGGCGAGGCCATCGGCGCCGCTCGTCGGGCCCTGCTCCGTCGTCTTGAAACCTTCGAGCTTGGCGAAGTTCCGACGTGTGCCAACCGTCCCATCCGATTTCACGTCGTAGGCAAGCACGTGCTCGCCGTACGTGTCGGCAACATACAGCGTCTTCTCATTGGGACTGAGCTGAATGCCATTCGGTCGCCCGATGTCCGTCGCGAGCTGGCTCAGCTTGCCTTTCGGCGACAAGTAATAGATCGCC
Organism: Steroidobacter sp.; assembly: GCA_040509855.1. Lineage (GTDB taxonomy): Bacteria > Pseudomonadota > Gammaproteobacteria > Steroidobacterales > Steroidobacteraceae > Steroidobacter. The sequence continues at coordinate 2,228 of JBEVKA010000483.1, read as the reverse complement.
GTCTTGGGTGCCGGCCGTCCCGGCTCCGGGCGCGGGCCCGGATCGGTGAAATAAACACCACCGCGCTTGTCCACGACCAGATCGTTCGGACGATTCAGCGGTGTGCCTTCATAACTATCGACCAGCACTCTCGCCTTGTCCGTCGGACTGATGACCGCGATGCCGGGTTTGGTCGTCTGCACGGCGACCAGCTCGCCCGAGGCGTTGAACGCCAGTCCATTCGCTCCGCCGGAATTCTCCAGGAACGGTGCGATGGAATTGTCCGCCGAGATGCGAGTGATGCGATTGGCCTGCCCTTCCGTGAAAATCACGCTGCCATCGGGCAACGCGATCGGACCTTCCGTACCCTGAAAGCCTTCCTTGATGAGTTCGATCGCCGTACCCGCGGCGACCACCCCATCGATCGCTGGCGTGGCCAAACCGTCCGCGTGAGCGCTCGACGCAACCAACAAGGCAGCGAGCGACCATCCATGCAATGTCTTCATATCGATCCCCATGGCGAAGCTTAGAAACTCGAACGTAGAATCAACCCGACATAGCGCTTCGGCCCGATGCCGTCGTAGCCCACGGGCGCGCTGTTGCTGAAGTCGTTGACGCTGGTGGTGTACTGAGTGTCGAACACGTTCTTGGACACCAGGCTCAACTCATATTTGACCGACGCAGTCTCGTGGGTCACACCAACACCGAGATCGGTGAGCGAATAGCCGGATTGCTCGCCGTACTCCGACAGCAACTGTTCGAGATTGTGTTCCGAACGATAGATGTGATTGCCGAACACGTGAGCGCCGAGTCCGGACGCCAGCGGCCACTGATAGTCGAAGCCGAAAATCCCCGTCCAGCGCGGCGCGCCGACGATCTGTCGATCGGTGTTGTTGCAAACCACGACCGTCGACGGGAACGAACGCGGGCAAGTGGCGGTCGACCAGTCCGTGTACGTGGCTTCGTTATATGCACCGCCCGCCGTGATGACCAGGTTGTCGGTCAGCCGGACTTGAGCATCGAACTCCGTGCCGACGGCGCGAATCTCCGGAATATTTCCCAAGCGCGAGCTGAAACCCGTCGGCGACGTCGGATCCGGCTCGCTGGTGACGTTCTGATAGTCGCGTACGCGCGTGTAGTAAACATTCGCGTTGAGCGTGACCCGATCTTCCCACAGCTGCGTCTTGATGCCGGTCTCGAAGTTCAGCGACTTCTCCGGCTCGACGTTGGCGATGCCGCCATTGTTGTCGAACGCCACCGCGCCGGACTTCTCGCCGGCGCTGGCCGACGCATACAACAACACATCGTCGCTGAGCTGATAGCTCGGGTTGACCAGCCATGCCACCGCGTCGTCCTTGATTCGCAGTCCTTCGATCGGCCCGTAGTCGGCACCTGTCTGCGCGCTACGAATCGCATCGGCGGTGGCGTTGCCGGTGGACAGGAGACGCGATCCGTCCAGCAGCGTCGCGCGACGGCTGACTTCGTTGGTCTTGTACTCCCACGTTTGCCGCAGGCCCAGAGTCAGGTTCCAGCGTTCGGTCAGATGCCAATCGACCTGGCCGAAGAGCGCAGCGCTGTCCGAGACCGGTTTCTGATTCGTGACCGAGTAAACATCGCGCAGCGACGCACGTAGCAGATCGCGACCCGCGGGCGTATTCAACGTTCGATACTGGCCGTCGCTGGCGAAGAACGCGCCTGCATCCTCGCCGTAGGTGTTGCGGCTGGTGGTGTCGGTGTCGATATTGAACAGATACAAACCGGTCTGATAGTCGATGCGCTCACCGATATCGCCTGTGACTCGGAATTCCTGCGACACCTGTCGCGTGTCGACCAGCGTGCCGCTGCGTGAGATCGGGAAGTGCGTCTGTTCCTGATCGTTCTTGGCGTCGAAATGGAACCAGCGCGCCGCGGTGATGGAAGTGACTTCCACTGCGCCCGCGTCCCAAGACACGACTGCCGACGCGCCATAGTTGTCCGTAATCAACGGCCGAGCCATGTCGACGTCGACCTCGTCCCACGAGCCGATGATGGGCACGTAACCATTGAAGTAATCGCGCGCCAATCGCGTGCTGTACGTGGTCGCACGCGCCGAGCCGTCGTTCAAAGTGGTCGGATCGACCATGAACGGTTTGGTGTTGCTGTTCTCGTGCGTGAAGGCGCCGTCGAAGTTGAATTTCACCGAGACGTCGTCGCTCGGCTCCAGCAACAGCTGCACGCGGCCGCCGTAGCGATTGCGCTCGTGCCAATGC
>JBEVKA010000482.1:0-3222 GCA_040509855.1 Steroidobacter sp. | reverse complement strand
TCGGGAATCCACGCCCAGATGCGGCCGGTGGCGAAGTCGCCGAACAAATATCGGCCGAACAGCCCGGTCGTTTGTGAGCCGCGATACACGTAGCCGCCGGTGATGGAGACGCCGAGGTTGTGATCGTATTCGGTCACCGGATCGATCAGTCCGCCGGCGCTGCATCCTGGCGTGCCAGGGCTGAAGTCATGCGCGCCTTCGCGACATCGCCAACCATAGTTGCCGCCGAGCGTGACTTTGTTGACTTCTTCCCAAGCGCCCTGGCCGACATCCGCCAGCCACAGCTCGTCGTTGTCGCGATCGAAGTTCCAGCGCCAGGGATTGCGCAACCCATAGGCATATATTTCCGGGCACTCGCCGCTGGCGCGGCCCGCCGAAGGACACACAGCATTGCCGGCGTATGGATTGCTCGGAGGAATCTGATAAGGCGCAGTGCCGTCGACATCGATGCGCAGCAGTTTGCCGAGCATGGTCGTGAGTCGCTGTCCGTTGCCGCGATCGCCGTGATTGTCACCACCGCCGCCGCCATCGCCGATGCCGATATACAAATATCCGTCGGGGCCGAACGCGATGTGACCGCCGTTGTGATTCGTCTCCGGCTGATCGACGGTCAGCAGCGGCGTCTCGCTGCCTGCGTCGAGCGTCACGCCGGCATCGTTGGAGCGGAACACCGAAATGCGCGACACCAGCGGCGACGTGCCGGTGGTGTAGGAAAGAAACACGCGATTGTCGGTGGGGAAGTTGGGATGAAACGCCATCCCGAGCAAACCCATCTCGCCGCCTGAACGCACGCGCGGTGTGATGTCGACGAATGTGCTCGCGCTGGTGGCGCTGGCGCCGCTGAACGTTCTCACTGCGCCTGCTTGTTCGACAACATACCAACGCGAGTTGTCGTTCGGCGCTTGTAACAACGCGATCGGCGAGCTGAACGACAGAGTCGTGAATCGACTCAAGGAAATATCGCTATCTACACTGGGTCGCGGCCACGCGACGCACGTAGCATTCGACGGTCGCGCGTCCAGGCCGCCGCCCAGCGATGGAGGTTGCGTTGGCGGGTCGCTATCCGGCGCTTCGGCACGTATGACCGGCGCGCCGCTGTCACAACCGTATAGGCTCGCGATCAGGAACAGCGTCCAGCCGATGCGTGCGAGCCCGCTGGGGCGAGTAGAGTCGTCTATGTGCGCCACGAATTTTGACCAGGTCACTGCCAGTGTCCGAACCGGAGCGTCGATGCGAGGCTTCGACGTGGCCGACAGTTCGGATGCTGGCGGCCCTTATTCATGTATTGGGGTTCATGTGTTCCTGTTCATCTGTCGCTCGATGCAGACGCATGAGCGTCGATGAACACTATCGAACGCTTGACGGGTCAATGAGGGTCCAACACATGGCGCGAGTGTGCGTCTCGCCGGTTAAGATAGCGCTCGAACCTCACTGGAGCCGCGTGCCAGGATGAGTGCCAGAGCCTTGCCGAGACTTCCCGACTTGATTGCACAACGGGGGAACGTCGCGGAATTTCCCGAGAATACGCTGCCGGCGCTGCGCTCAGCGCTGGAGCTGGGTGCGCGGCATGTCGAGTTCGATGTGCAATTCTCTGCGGACCGTCAGCCGGTGGTGCTGAACGATTCGAACCTGCAGCGAGTCGCGGGTGTGGATCGCAACGTTTTGGACATGACGTTGCACGAGCTCGCCGAAGTGCCGGTCACCGAGCCGGATCGTTTGCAGCGGAAGCAAACGGACATCGGAATTCCTACGCTCGTACAAACGGCGGGCCTGCTTTCCACGCATCCCGCGGTGACTGCGTTCGTCGAGATCAAGCGCGCGAGTTTGCGAGCGTTCGGTGCGGAGATCGTCGTTCGCAAGATTTGCGAAGTGCTGCGGCCGATCGTGAGTCAGTGCGTGCTTGTCTCCGCCGACCTCACCGCAATTCATCAGGTGCGACGTCTGTCGTCGTTCAGGATCGGCTGGATGCTGTCGGAATATTCCAGCCTGTCGGCGCTGAAGAGCGAAGCGCTCGTGCCGGAATATCTGCTGTGCGATCAGCAGTTGCTCACCCAGGCCAATTCACAACTGTGGCGCGGGCCTTGGCGGTGGGCGATTTATAACGTCACGACCAAGGAGGCTGCAGCTGATGTTGCAGCTCGCGGCGCGAGGTTGGTGGCGACTCTGGCGTTCAGGAAGATGCTGAGAGAGTACAAGGCGGCGTAGTTCTCAGCCGCGTGCTCCGAACATGATCCGGCCGATCTGCCGGTCCGCCCAGCTCGGGCCATTCCAACTGTCCATGAACCCACAATGGCCACCGCGTGGAATCGTGGTCACGTGCAGATGTGACGACGATGCCAGGTTCTGCAGGTCGTGCGCCGGAATGATGGGATCGTCGAGCGAAATCAGAATGTGACTCGGCACTTCCAGCGGCGCCAGCACGTTGCCGGTGATGGCGTAGCCGTTCAAATACGCGTCCATGTCCGAGAACTCGCCAAAGCTTTGCACCAGCACGCGAGTCATGTCTCGAATCGTGGTCTGCGCCAGTGCTTCGCCGAAGTCATGCCGACTCGGGAAGTGCTTTTGTTTCAAGCGCAGTGAGCGCTTCCATTTGTTGATGAAGTACTGGTGATAGATCCACCAGCCTTTCTCCAGCACTTCCATGGTGCTGTGAGGCCGAAGCACTGGGCACACAGCCGCGGCACGCTCCAGTTTGATGCCGGCTTGCGACGCCCTGGCGGCAACGCGAAGGGCGAAGTTGCCGCCGAGCGAAAAGCCCGCGACGGTGACTCGCTTGTCCGGCAGGGAGCGCTGAATGGCGCGCACCGCGCCGACCACTTCATCGAGCCGGCACGAGTGAAAGATCTCTTCGTTCAGATGATGGCTCGGACCGTGGTCGCGAAAGTTGAGTCGGAAAACGTCGCACCCGAGGCTGAACAGATGACTGCCGAGCGACAGCACGTAGATCGAATCGGCGCTGCCTTCCCAGCCGTGCAGCAGGATGGCGACATCTCGCGCTGGCGGTCGGCCGGCGGCGGCTTGGCTCGAGTAATGGCCGAGCAGGCGCACGCCGTCGCCGCAGTCGACGATCTGCGTGTCCGCCACGGCGAGCAGCTCGCGCGCGCGATTGGCGATCAGGGGTTTGCGCAGGCTCAGGCTTGGGACGATCGACTGGAAGTGTGCGTTGGCGAGCCACCCGGTGGGGGCGAAATCGCTGACGCTCAGCGTGTCGGACGAATGTAA
>JBEVKA010000481.1:0-4670 GCA_040509855.1 Steroidobacter sp. | reverse complement strand
GGTGACCGCCGCGGTCCTGCTGGTCTGCGTGGTGTTACCAGCCGAGTACGGCATCGACCCGCTCCGCACTGGCGAGTTGCTCGGCCTCGGTCCGCTCGCCGCAGCCAAGCGAGTTCAAGCTGCGAACGCCAGGACCGAAGGCAGCTACATGCACGCGCATCCGAGCAAACATCGGACCGTGCGCATCGAGATCAACGTGAAGCCGCGTGAAGAGCTGGAGTACAAGGCAAAGCTCGCGGCGGGCGAACCCATGCTCTATTCGTGGACCACTCAGGGTGGTGGGTCGGTGTACTTTGAATTTCACGGCGAGCCCACTGAGGGCGACTGGCCGAAGGGCTACTTTCGCAGCTACGAAGTGGTCGAAAAGAGCGACGCCGCGTATGGCTCATTTGTCGCGCCGTTCACCGGCATGCATGGCTGGTACTGGCGCAATCTGAGCGACACGCCGCTCACCATCGTGCTGGAAGTGAGCGGCTATTTCACCAAGCTGGGACGCATCGAAGGTTAGGTCTTCATCCAGGGCAGCATATCCAGATCCAGGTTGCCGCCGCTGATGACGATACCGACGCGACGGCCAGCGAGATTCAGTTGACCGTCGACCAACGCTCCGTACGGCACGGCGCCGGACGGCTCGACGATGATCTTCAGCACCTCCCACATCGTGCGCATGGAGTGGATGATCTCGTCCTCGGACACGGTCACGATGCCGGCGACATGGCGTTGAATCTCCGCAAACGGATGCTCACCCAGCGACGTGCGTAGACCGTCTGCGATCGTGTTGGGCGCGATGCTCGGCTGGATCTGGCCGGTCGCCAGCGAACGAGCGGCGTCATCGGCACCTTGTGGTTCGACGCCGAACACGCGGATGTTCGGGTTGATGCCGTGGCTCGTCACGGCAACGCTGCTCAACAAGCCGCCGCCGCCGACCGGACACAAGATGTCGTCCAGGTCCGGTACTTCCTCCAGCAACTCCAGCGCGGTCGTGCCCTGCCCGGCCATGACGCGCAAATTGTTGTATGGATGAATGAACGCCGCGCCGGTGCGCTCGATGACGCTTTGAGCCGTGCTCTCACGTGCTGCCACGGTCGGCTCGCAAAAGATGATCTCACCGCCGTAGCGACGCACCGAAGCCTGCTTGGCTTGCGGCGAGTTCGAAGGCATCACGATGTACGCGGGAATGTTCCGAAGCTTCGCTGCTCGCGCCAACGCCGCCGCATGATTGCCTGAGGAGTGAGTCACGACGCCTCGTTTGGCTTCGTCGTCGGTCAGCAGCAGGACGGCATTCGTCGCACCGCGAGCCTTGAACGCGCCGATCTTCTGCAGGTTCTCGCACTTGAAGAACAGCTGCGCGCCCGCCTTCTCGTTCAACGTCCTGCTGGTCATCACCGGCGTGCGGTGGATGTGATCCTTGATGCGGGCGTGAGCGGCGCGCACGTCGGCCAGAGTCAGAGTCATTCGCGTCCCCGGAGAATGGAATGGCCGGATTATAAGCTGACGGGGCGCGGGTTTTCTGCAATGCTTGCGCCCCCATGCGCATGCGACAGATCGAGGCGTTTCACGCCATATACGTCAGCGGCTCCATCAGCGGTGCGGCGCGTGTGCTCAACGTCTCGCAACCCTCGCTGACCAAAGTCCTGCAGCACGCCGAGCAACAACTCGGATTCCCGCTGTTCCGCCGCGTCAAAGGCCGATTGGTCGCCACCGACGAGGCGCACGTTTTGTTTCGCGAGGTGAGTGACGTCAACGATCGCCTGTCGTCGTTGCGCAAGACCGCTCGCAATCTTCGCAGCGGTTCGGCGGGAAATGTCCGGATCGCGGTCCTGCCGGCATTGGGGCTGGACATCGCGCCGGCCGCGGTCGCGAAATTCCGGAAGTCACATCCGGATGTGACGTTCGAGGTCATGACCCTGCATCATGACGATGTGCTGCGATCCTTGTACGAGAGGCGCAGCGAGGTGGCGGTCACTTACGCGCCTGCCCCGCATCCTCGACTGAAAATCACCGAGCTGTGCACAGCCGAACTCGTGCTACTGCATCGGCGTGACTTGCCCAAGGTGCCAGCGCGCATCGACCTCAGCTGGCTCAAAGGCAAGGACATCATCGGCCTGTCGACCAGTGGACCGGTCGGCGACTTGTTTGCCGCGGCGCTGGACCGGCATCACATCACAGCGAACGAAGTCGTGTCCGCGCAGACGTTCTATCTCGCGGCGGGATTGGTCCGTCACGGCGCAGGCATCGCAGTCGTCGATGAGCCCACTGCGTATGCCATGAGCGACGAGCACACCGCCTTCAAGTTCTTCGATCCGCCGGTGCGCTTCGGCGTCTGCGCCATTCATCTCGAAGATCGCCCGCTATCGCAGCTCGCGCGCGTGTTCGTGCAAAACGTTCGGGAACAGTTGCTTCAGACGCAGGCGACCCATAACCGCCGTCTATAGGTGCCGCAAGCATCGCTATTGGACGGACTCGCTCGTATGAAAAATCATACGTCGCATGAACATTCCTTCACCGTACCTCGTATACCTGGGCGCCGCCACGGATCCGCTTTCGATCAAGACGTCGCGCGGCGTCGCCGAGTGGCGTCGTGAGCTGTGTGTTGGCCAGCGCCGTTTGCCTGGATGCGAAATCTCGCTCGGGCTGGACGATCTCACTTACGAACAGGCGGTCAAACGCGGCGCGAAGACGCTGATCCTTGGTGAAGCAAACTCGGGCGGCATCTTGAGTGAGGTGTCGGCGCGTGAAGCAATCGCTGCGTTGGAAGCTGGTTTGAACGTTGCGTCTGGATTGCATCAGCGACTGTCACAACGCGCGGACATTCGTGAAGCCGCGCAACGCACAGGCCGAAGCCTGTTCGACGTCCGCGAACCGCCGCCGAATTTGCCGATCGGCACTGGTCGCCCGCGCGCCGGCTATCGATTACTCACCGTCGGCACGGATTGCTCCATCGGCAAGATGTACAGCAGCCTCGCGCTGGAGCGTGAGCTGCGTCAGCGCGGGTATCGAGCTGATTTTCGTGCCACGGGTCAGACGGGAATTTTAGTCGCGGGCTCAGGCGTGCCGATCGACGCGGTGATCGCCGACTTCATCGCCGGCGCGGCGGAATGGCTGTCACCCGATCGCCATGACGGCGGCTGGGACATCATCGAGGGGCAAGGCTCGCTATTTCATCCTTCCTTCGCCGGCGTTTCTCTGGGCCTGCTGCATGGATCGCAACCCAACGCGCTCGTCATGTGTCATGAGACCGGACGCACGCACATGCGCGGCCTGTCGGATCGGGCGCTGCCGCCATTGAAGGAATGTTTGCAGGCGAATCTCGAAGCTGCCCGCCTGACTCAACCCAATGTGGTGATGATCGGCGTGGCGCTGAACACTTCCAAACTCGATCGCGCCGAGGCACGCCGCCAGTGTGAAATGATCGAGAACGAAGTGCAGCTGCCGTGCGAAGATCCGATTGCCATGGGCGCAACCAAACTCGTGGGACGACTGCTGGAATGCTTTCCGGATTCACAACTCGCATCGAACGCTGGCCGCTAGCCCGACCGTTTCGCATCTCGCGAGGCGTGAAGACGGAGGCCGTCGTGGCCGTCGTCGAAGCTCGCGTGGGCGACAAGACCGGTCGTGGCGAGGCTGTGCCTTACGCGAGATACGACGAGACGCCCGATTCCGTGATGTCACAACTCGCGGTGCTGGAGAAGCACTCGCCGGGCGAACTCACTCGCGAACAACTCTCACAGCTGTTGCCGCCTGGCGCTGCGCGTAATGCGGTCGATTGCGCGCTGTGGGACCTGGAAGCTCAGCTTGCCGGCCGTTCGGTCGCTGAATTGATCGGGCACCGTGTCCCGACCAGTCTGGCCACTGCGGTGACGATCTCGATCGACACTCCGGAGCGCATGGCGGAGGCGACGCGTGCGGTCGCGAATGCTCGGCTCATCAAAGTCAAAGTGGATGAGCATCCACAAGCGGCGCTCGAAGCAGTGGCCAACGCGGCACCGAATGCGAAGTTCATCGTCGACCCGAACGAAAGTTGGAATATCGACTTGCTGCTTGAATTGCAGCCACTGCTCGCCCGGCTTCGGATCGCGCTCATCGAGCAACCGTTGCCTGCTTCGGACGATGCGGCGCTGGAGGGTTTCAAGCCACTAGTCCCGTTGTGTGCAGATGAATCTTTGCACACGACTGCAGAGTTGGACCAGATCGCGCGACGCTACCAGGTCGTCAATATCAAACTCGACAAGACCGGCGGCTTGACTGAAGCGCTGCGGCTTCTCGCGGCTGCAAAAGCTCGCAAATTAGGTGTGCTCGTCGGCTGTATGATTTCGACATCTCTGAGCATCGCCCCGGCCTTACAGGTCGCGGCTACTGCCGACTTCATCGACCTCGACGGCCCCTGGTGGCTCGCTCGGGATCGCGATCACGGCGTGCACATCCACGAAGGCGTTCTCAGCATGAGCTCGCCATTTCTGTGGGGCGGTGGCTAGCGCAGTACGTTGACCGACAGCGTGATGATTAACGCGTTGGTGAAGTCGATGAAAAATCCGCCGACGATGGGCACCACGAGAAACGCGCGCGCCGCCACGCCGTAACGCTCGACTACCGATCTCATCACCGCCATGGCATTCGCCGTCGTGCCCAGCATGATGCCCGCGAAGCCTGCACTCATCACTGCCGCGTCG
>JBEVKA010000480.1:0-3937 GCA_040509855.1 Steroidobacter sp. | reverse complement strand
TGCCGTGAATCGCCTCGTCGCCACCGACGCCCAAAATCGAGGCTCCAATGATGCGCTTCGACTCGGCATCGGCGATCACTTTCATGAAGCCCTGCGTCTCGCCCTTCTCGATCGCACGGCCGACGCGAGTCATGGGCCGCGTGCCGATCAGAATCTTTTTACCACTCGCCCGCGCCTGCGCCTCGGTAACGCCAACGCGACCCAGCGGCGGATCGGTGTACAGCGCATACGCAGGAACGCGCTGGCTGACGCGACGATCATCGCCATCGAGCAGATTGGCGGCAAGGATTTCGAAATCGTTGTAAGCCGTGTGAGTGAACGCGCCGCGACCGTTGCAATCACCCATCGCCCAGACGCCCTGCACGCTGGTTGCCAGGTGATCGTCCACTTTGATGTAACCGTGTTTGTCGACTTCGATGCCTGCTTTGTCCAGGCCGAGGTCATCCGTGTTGGGTTGACGACCGACCGCGAGCAACACATGAGTGCCGACGACAGTGGGCTCGCCCTGCCTGCAACTCACATGCACCTCGACGCCCTCGGCGTGGCGGGCGAGGCTGATACATTCGGCATGCGTGCGCACTGCGATGTCTTCGTTCTTCAAAATATCCGCCATCGCCACGGACACATCTTCATCCTCGCGGCCAACCAGATGCGTGCCCTTCTCGACCACCGTCACCTGCGCGCCGAAGCGTCGGAACATCTGCGCGAACTCCAAGCCGATGTAGCTGCCACCGACCACGACCAGATGCTTGGGCACGAAGTTGAGCTGCAACAGGGTGCTATTGGTGAGATAGGAGACATCGTTGACGCCCGGCATGTTCGGCACGAGCGCACGGCCGCCGACATTGATGAAAATGCGCGACGCGCTCAACACGTCATTGTCGACACGAACAGTATTCGCGGACTCGAATCGAGCATGTCCTTGGATGACCGTGCATTTATCCATGGACCGCAGCCACTTCTCGACATTGGTTCGCGCGTTGAACGAAACCGTCGCAGCTCGCTCTTGAACACGCTTCATATCAATCGAGACCGGACCCGCGGTGACGCCGTACTCAGCGCCTCGCCGGGCCAAGTGTGCAGCGTAAGCGCTCGCGACCATCGTCTTCGTCGGCATGCAACCCGTGTTGACGCAGGTGCCACCGAACAATTTGCGTTCGACCAGCGCGACGCTCATGCCGCCCTGAGTCAGCCGGCCCGCGAGTGAGGGACCCGCCTGGCCGGCGCCGATGACGATCGCATCGAAATGTTTGCTCACGACTTCAGGACCACCACGATCAGAATCGCGCCAACGATCGCAACGGCATCTTCGATCAACGCCGCCGGACGATCCTTGCCAAACGCCGCGGCCATCTTCGCTCGCGCGGCGCTGCCGCCCAGCGTGCCGATGATCGCACCGACAATGCCGACGACTGCACCGATCCACAACGAACCGGCGGCAACGCCGATTGCTCCGCCGGTAGCCGCGCCCATCAGAATGCGCGTGCCAAATTGAACCGGCACTTTGCGACTCGGCGTCGACGGTAATTGATCGGTGATGAGCTCGCCGATGGCCGCCACCAGCAGGATCAGTGGCGTCCATTTATAGCCAAGGAATTCGAGGAACGTGCCGTTGAGATTCAGCCAGTCGAAATGCGCGGCCACCGAAATCGCCAGCGGCGCCATCATGGCCCGCAGGCCAGCGACGATTCCGATCAGCAGCGCGAGCAGGTAGAGCATGGCCATCCTTTGATTGTTGGTGGTTGTCGGCGAACGGTCATCGTAATCCAGCGTCCCGACACGGGCTGAGCCGGCGCCGCAAATAAACGCACGCAAGTTCTATTACAGGCGCTTGAATGCCAGGCCCGGCGCCTTCTCCTCGTAGAACGCGAGTCGCTCCTTGAGGCCGAGATGCTCGTCGTATGGATCCTCGTAGGTCCACACCGCGTCCTTGAGTGTCTTGCCGCCGACGTTGATGCTGAAATAATTCGCGGTGCCTTTGAAGGGACATTGCGTCGTCATCGTCGAGCGTTCGAGCAGATCCATCCTGACATCGGCGCGCGGGAAGTAGTAACGCAGCGGGCTGCCATCCTCTTCCACTTGAATCACATCAGTGGAGTCGGCGACGGTCTCGCCATTCACCGTCACCTGCAGCCGCTTGCGCAGCGGCCGCTCCACGATGCTGTGCTCGGGCAATTGTCGATGACCGGGGGATTTGCTCACGATCGCCTCCGCTACGTCGTCAGATCGTCCTGACAATCTAGGCCGTTTGCCCACGCGGGCGCAATGCGTCCGGGGCAATTCGCCAATTGCTGACCGCTCACGCTTCAGGCTCTAGAATGGCGCCATGGAAATTTCCCTCGACGTGCCTTTCATCCGTCGCATCCTCGCGCAGGAGGTCGAACAGGCGCGGACCGAGATTCAGAGTCTGGGCGTGCTGCCTGCGTTCGCCAATTCGCAGCAACGCCACGATCAGCGAATCGCATCCGCACCCGATGTCGGCACTCTCGCCTGCCGCGCCGGCTGCACATGGTGCTGCCACTTCAGCGTCGACGTACGCGCGGTCGAAGTCTTCGGCATTCTGGATTTCGTGGAGCGCACGTTCACTCCGGAGGAGCAAGCTCGGGTTCGCGCCGAGATTCAGACGAACAGCGCAGCGTTACGAGACCTCGACGAATTCGAACGCATGCGTCGCAACGTCAAGTGCCCCTTCCTCAGCGAAGGCCGCTGCACGATCTATGCAGTCCGCCCGCAAACCTGCCGCAACTATCACGCCACGAGCGTGGTCGGCTGCCAGCAGTCTTACGAAGATCCCGGCAATCTCGACATCGATCCCGAGTTCGCACCGCTGGTGTATCAAGCCGGCGGCGCCCACGTCGACGCCTTCACCACCGCCATGCGCGATGCCGGCTACGACACCAACGTGTATGAAATGAACGGCGCACTCGAAGCCGGCCTGTCCGAACCCGCCGCTCGCGCACGCTTCGAGTCCAAGCAATCGCCGTTCGTGCAAGTCAGCGGCGATGAGGTGCCGCCGGAGTTCGATGACCTGGAGAGTTGAGCGAAGCGCGTCGTGACAATCTCAGGATTGCTCATCCATCCAATTCTGCGCCCGCAGTCCTCGCACGCGAGCGAACTCCGGCACATTGTTGGTCACGATCGTCGCATTGATACTCAGTGCATGACTCGCGATGAGAGTATCGAGTGGACCGATGGGAGTTCCGTCGGCCTCGAGAGCGGCGCGAACCCGGCCGTAGCTCTCCGAGGAAACATCGTCGAAAGGGAGAATTTCGAGCGGCAGCAGAAACTGATCCAACGCGGCACGATTCTTCTCTCGCTGCTGGCTCTTCGCCACACCGAAGTGAAGCTCGGCCAGAGTGATCGACGAAATCGCGACCTCGCCCGGTTGGTGCTTCCTGAGTTTCGCGATCAGCTCACGCGGTTGCCGCTTGATGAGAGCAATGCAAATATCCGTGTCGAGCATCCACATTCAAAGAGACTCGCGATCGTCGTTGTTGGTCGGCTGCTGACGCTCGGTCATGAAGTCATTGGTGAATTGACTCAGGCTCTCCACGAGAGAATCCCAAGATTTTTTCTTCGGCAGCAGCACGACCGCGTTGCCCGATTTTTTTATCAATACCTCGTCACCCTCGAACCGAAATTCCTTTGGCAGGCGCACGGCCTGGCTTTCGCCATTCTTGAACAATTTCGCGGTCTTCATAGCGGCTGCCCTCGTATATACTTCAAATATATATCCCAGATGAAGCCGCTTGGGAAGCAGGCCGGTCGATCTCCCTTAACTCCCTGACTTTCCAACCTTTTCTAGCCCGTCCTGGATCACGAACTTCGGTGCCGGAATCCTGTCGACGCAGGAAAGATCGAGATTCTTCACGGTGCCGGACTGTAGCGCCGAGGCGGTGACCTTTTCCAGGCAGCCGCCGGTGTCGTTGCCGTGGCT
>JBEVKA010000479.1:0-5544 GCA_040509855.1 Steroidobacter sp. | reverse complement strand
GCAGGGCGAGCTCGACCTGGAAGCGTATGTCGCCGCGCTCCGTGCACGCGGCTACAACGGTATCTGGTCGCTCGAAGTTTTCAACGATCGCTTCCGCGCGAGCGCGGCATCGACCACGGCCGTCGACGGCATGCGCTCCTTGAGATACATCGAGGACCAAGTCGCACGACGGTTGCTGCTCGCCAAGGGCTCCGGCAGGCCACCGCGTGTGCAGTGTCACGGCATCGAGTTCATCGAGTTCGCCGCCAATGACAGCGAGGCCGAGGCACTGGGGCAGATGTTTTCAACGTTGGGCTTTGCGCTCACCGGCCGGCATCGCTCCAAGCGAGTCACGCGCTGGAGCCAGAACGGCATCAATCTCCTGCTCAACAACGAGCCCGCCAGCTTCGCGCGTGCCTATGCGGATGCGCACGGCGCGTCGGTGTGTGCGATGGGTGTGCGCGTCGAGGATGTGCAAGCGGCCATGCAGCGAGCGCAGGCGTTGCAGATCAGCAGCTTTTCTCAACCGGTGGGGTCGGGAGAGCTGGAGATTCCGGCGGCGCGCGGTGTGGGCGAGAGCTTGATTTATTTCATCCGCGACGGTGAAGCACAGCACGTCTGGAAGAACGATTTCGTGGCGGTGACCGACCCGGCCGCCGGCGCGCGCGGCGTCGGACTGACGCGCATCGACTACGTAACTCAGACGATGCAGTACGACGCCATGTTGTCCTGGCTGCTCTACTATCTCTCATTGTTTGCTGTGTCCAAGACCGCGCAGGTGGAAATCGAGGATCCATTCGGGCTGGTCTACAGCCAGGCCGTGGAGTCGAGCGATCGAAGCTTTCGCATGGTGCTGAACAGCTCGTCGACGCCGCAGACGCTGTCATCGCGGTTCCTGCACGGATTCATGGGTGCCGGTGTTCAGCACCTCGCTCTGCAAACGGCGGATATCTTTCAGACTGCACGGCTGCTCAAAGAGCAGGGCGCGCAGATCCTGCCGATGCCGGCCAACTACTACGAAGACCTGCAGGCTCGCTTCGATCTGAACGGCGCTTTGGTGGAACGCCTCGCCGCCGACAACATCCTGTACGAACGCGAAGGGCAGGGCGAATACTTCCAGCTGTTCACGCGTGCCTTTGCCAAGCGCTTTTTTTTCGAGATCGTCCAGCGTCGTGCTTCTCACGGCTATGGCGCGAGCAATGCCGCCATCCGTATTGCCGCTCAGTCGCGCTATCGCCCGGATATCGGCGGCTGACCTCGTGGTTCCTCGGCCGACCGCTTGCCATCGGCCCGTCGCCGAGGCAGTATGTACGAACTAGTACAGACATAGCTGGCGGCGACCTCATTGTGATGCTCAGGGGTACTTTGCGGATGGGCGCGACGGCGCTGGTGGCGGCGCTGCACGTTGCGTCGTCATCCGCGTCTGCCGATGCGGTCGCCGAAGTCGCGGCGGCGCCGGTGCTCGACGATCGTTATCCGCAACCGAAGGTATCGTTCGGCGCCGATGTCCAGAGTCATCCCGATGTGATTTTCAGCACGCCGCCGGGATTCAGGCCGTTGCGTCTGGATTTATATCGGCAGGTCGCGCCGAAAGGACCCCGGCCGTTGGTTGTTTATATTCACGGCGGCGGCTGGCAGAGCGGCCACACGCGCCACTCCGGCGCGTTCGCCAACTGGCCCGAAGTGCTCGCTTCGCTGGCCCGTAAAGGTTATGTCGTCGCGTCGGTGGAATATCGCCTCAGCGGCGAAGCGAAATTTCCAGCGGCCATCCATGATGTGAAGAACGCGATCAAGTGGCTGCGCTTCAATGCGGCCCGATTCTCCATCGACGCGAGCAAAACAGTTGTATGGGGCGGCTCGGCCGGTGGACAACTGGCAGCGTTGGCCGCGACGTCGTGCGGACTCGAAGCGCTCGCGCCTGTAAGTGCTGACCAGGGCATCTCGGCGCAATCGGATTGCGTGCAGGGATTGGTCGCCTGGTACGGTGTGTTCGACTTCAATTCGGTGCCCGAGTCGTCGACATCCGCCGTCGGCAAGTATCTCGGTTGCGCTTCGACTCAGTGCGCGACACAGGCCGCGCTCGCCAGTCCGATCACACATGTCGAGGCGAAGGACCCGCCAGCACTCTTGATTCATGGCCAGCTGGACAAGGTCGTGGCGGTGGACCAATCCCGAGCTTTCGACGCTTCGCTGCGCGCCAAAGGCGTCGTGTCCGAACTGATGGTGATTCCCGCCGTCGATCACAGCTTCATTGGGGACTCGCCCGGGGCGACGCGTCGAGCCAGCCTGCAAGCGCTGTCGAAGACATTCGCATTTATCGATGCAGTGACTGGGAGCGAACCGAAGTGAGCTCCGCCATCTCCACTGCAGACAACCGGCGCGTGCTCGCCGGCCTCATCGGCTCCGGTATTCAGCAGTCGCTGACGCCAGCGCTGCACATGGAAGAAGGCACGCTGCAGGGCCTGGACTATCGATACGAACTGCTCGATCTCGATCGCATTCACGGGGGCGCGACGGTGTTGCCTTCGTTGCTGGCGTCGGCGCAGGAGCGCGGGCTGGCGGGGTTGAATATCACCCACCCTTGCAAGCAGATCATCCTGCCGATGCTGGATTCCTTGAGCGACGACGCCAAGGCGCTTGGGGCCGTGAATACAGTGGTTTTCGCTGACGGCCGCAAAGTGGGCCACAACACCGACTGGTGGGGTTTCGCGGAGAGCTTCAAGCTGGGATTGCAAGGCGCAGCTTTGCAGCGAGTCGTGCAACTCGGTGCCGGTGGTGCTGGCGCTGCTGTTGCTTACGCGATGCTCAAGCTCGGCGCGCAGCAGCTGCAGATCTTCGATATCGACGCCGCCAAGATGAATGCGCTGGTGACATCGCTCAGCGAACTCTTTCCTCATCAGCAAGTGACGGCGGTCGCCGATCTGCGGGCGGCCATGACGGCAGCGGACGGACTCGTGCATGCGACAACGACCGGCATGGCCAAGAACCCAGGGCTGCCGCTGCCAGCCGATATGCTTCGCGCGTCACAGTGGGTGGTCGAGATCATCTATTTCCCGTTGCACACACAGTTGTTGAAGGCGGCGCGCAGCATCGGCTGTCGCACGCTCGATGGCGGCGGCATGGCCATCTATCAAGCCGTGGGTGCGTTCCGTTTGTTTACCGGTATCGCGCCGGATGCGCAGCGCATGGCTCAGCATTTCGATTCGCTGGCGCGACGGCCGGCGGCGCTGGCCACCGCGGAATGAGAGAGGTCACGATCACTGAGGATTTTGTTTCGATAGTTCGATAGCGGCCTGAAAAAAGTCCGAGCACCACCGTGCGAGGAATACGAACGTTGAGCATGGGGGGATGAATGATGAAACACACACGATGGCAGGTCGTGGCGGGGTTGACCGCGACGACCGTAGTCAGTACGGCACTGGCCCAGGATCAGTCCGCGAGCAGTCTCGAGGAAGTGGTCGTCACCGGCTCGCTGATTTCCGATCCGAATCATGTCGCGCCCAGTCCAATCGTCATCGCCGATGCGGAGGCGTTGAGAGAAACCGGCGCCGTTACGCTGGAAGCGGCACTCAATCAGTTGCCGCAATTCTCCCCGGCGGGCACTGCTGGCAATGGTGGACAGGGCACGGGCGGACATGCGACCGTCAATCTGCGTGGCCTGGGCTCGAATCGCAACCTGGTGCTGCTGGATGGCCGTCGTCTGCCGCTCGCGGACATCTCCGGCAACGTCGATATCAATCTCATTCCAGACGCGGTTCTGGCGAGCGTGCAAACAATCACCGGTGGCGCGTCTGCCGTGTATGGATCGGACGCCATGTCAGGCGTCGTCAACTTCATCACGCTCGGACATTTCGAAGGCATTCGCACGGATGTCCAGTACGGCAACTCGGAGCGGGGCGATTATCAGCAGATCACCTCGTCGGCCGCGTTCGGAACTTCGTTCGCGGACAGTCGCGGACAGGCGTTGCTCTCGGTCGGCTACTCGACCCGCCAGGGTTTGAATGGCGACAAGCGTGACTTCTTCGACCTGGTGACGCCGTCATCGTTCATCGGTCAGGGCACGTTCGTGCCGGCCGCGACCAATCTGCCGAACCAGGCCGTCGTCAATAATCTATTTGCAAGTTACGGCGTGACGGGAGCCGTCGGCAACACGCTCAATCTCGGGTTCAATGACGACGGCACGCTGTTCTCTCAGACCGGCGCGAGGAACTATCGTGGTCCCAGGGATGATGGCTATGCAGTCATCGCGGGCAACGTGCGCATGCCGGTCGGGCCGCAGACCGTGATCCAGAACCCGATCGATCGCACCTCCATCTACAGCAAGTTCGACTATGAGTTCACCGACACGCTGACGTTGTATGGCCAGTTCATGCACGTCGATTCGGAAGTGCGCACCAGCAGCGGTGGCAGTCTCACCCAGTTCGGCACGCTGACCAGCATCCCGACCACCAACCCGTTCATTCCCGCGGATCTGCGCACGTTGCTGGCATCACGTTCCGATCCGAACGCGCGTTTCACCTGGAACGGTCGTTACGTGGGATTGCCGGCGAAATCCTGGGACGAGCACTACGACACTTCACAATACCTGGTCGGATTGAAAGGTGTGTTGCCTTTAGAGAGCTGGACGTGGGACGTGTACGGCTCCTACGACGATACCAACCACCTGCAATCCAACTACAACGCGGTGCTGAAGAGTCAGGTGCAGAATCTGCTGAATGCTGCCGATGGCGGCAACTCGATCTGCGCGGGCGGCTTCAATCCGTTCGGCCTGGCGAATAGCAGTGCCATCTCGCCTCAGTGTCGGGCATACATGACGACCACTGCGAAAAGCACCGAGCTGCTGACGCAGGCCAATTTCCAGGGTGTGGTGCAAGGTGATGTGTTCTCCTTACCCGCTGGCGAGGTGAAGCTGGCGCTACTGGGTGCACATCGCAAGAACACATATCGATACAGCCCGGATTCGCAACTGGCCTCGCAAAACATCGAGGCAGTTATTGCCTCGCTGCCGTCCCAAGGAAAATACGATGTCACCGAGTACGCGGCCCAGATCGATGTGCCGATCTTGAGTGAGCGGCCATTGATCGAGCGTCTGAATATAGGCGCGGCGTTTCGGCGCTCCGACTATTCGACCAGCGGCAGCGTCGACAGCTACGAAGGCGATATCAAGTGGACGCCGACGCCAGGCCTGCTGATTCGCGGCGGCTATCAACGAGCTGTGCGTGCACCCAACATCGGAGAACTGTTCGCGGCCGACAGCGGTTCGCAGATCGCGTTCGGCACGCCACCGGTCTCCGTCGGCGATCCTTGCGATGTTCGTTCTTCCGCTCGCACTGGCGGAGGTGGCACGAGTGTGCGGGCCTTGTGTCTTGCCCAGGGTATTCCAGCGAGCGTGATCGACAACTACACGTTCCCAACGACAGCGACCGCTGGCTTGACCCGCGGCAATCGCAGCCTCTCTCCGGAGACCGCGGACACATACAACATTGGTTTCTCCTGGCAGCCACGATCGCAATCGCCGTGGGTGAGCGGCCTGTCGCTCTCGGTCGACTATTACAAGATCAGTAT
>JBEVKA010000478.1:0-13861 GCA_040509855.1 Steroidobacter sp. | reverse complement strand
GTATTGAACCAGTCCAAGGTGCTTTGCAAGCGTTGCGAATTTCTACCGCAAACTCCTCGTGTGGCGGCCACGCATCGGCTGCGTGGGCCTGCGATTGCGCAGACAAATTCTCTCCACCAGCCGTGGATGTTTCTATTTTTTGACGGCGGGCGGCGGCCTACCGGGTGGAGGTGGAGAACTGTCGGGAATCCAGAATTGAGCGACCACTGCATGACTGTGGCGCGAAAGTGGAGGACAATCGCGCGCTTTCAACCGCAACGCTCACCTGGAAATTGCTCATGACTGAAGCTGTCGACACCCCGCAGTCAGCGGCCCCGGCCTTGCCGATGTTCTATAAGAATCCCGTGCCGATCGAGCCGGCCCGTCATGCCACTGCCGGCCTGCGTGACCGTGCCGACTTTCGCTTCGCTGCCGACACGAATGCGATTCCTCTGACGGCGGCGGAAGTCGTGCACGCTGCGCGCACTTACCCGATCGTATTCTCGGCAGCTGCGCCGACTGTGCCGTTCGCGGTTGTCGGTCTGCGCGATCATGAGAATCTGTTCGTCGACGCGGCCGGCAACTGGCGCGAAGACAGTTACATCCCGGCGTACGTGCGTCGTTACCCGTTCATTTTCTCCGAGGTGCCTGGCTCGGATCAGCTCGTGCTGTGTGTCGATGAAGCGGCGGAGCATTTCGAGAACGCATCGTCGCGGCCGTTTTTCACCGAGGGCAAGCCGGTGGACGCGCTCCAGCGCGCCTTCAAGTTCAACGAAACGTTCCAGGCGCACTACGCCGAGACGCGTCGTTGGGGCGAATGGCTGGACAAGAACAACATGCTGGAAGACCGCGTGGCGAACGCCGATCTGGGCGGCGGGCAGACGTTCACACTCCGTGGCTTCCGACTGCTGAATCCCGAACGCTTGAGCAAGTTGGAAGACAATCTCGTGGTCGAGTTGCACAAGAAGAACTGGCTGCCGCTGATGTACTTCCATCTGCAGTCGTTGAACAACTGGGGCCTGCTCAGCGCCCTCACGCGCTCCCGCGGCGACGCGCAGAAGAACTGATAGATCGACTGTTTCGTGGCTGGTCGGCGCGCGACGCCGACCAGCAACTTCTCAGCTAACCAGAAACGTCGCGCTCGCGCGCTCGGCGCCTGAGTTGGCGGTGCCGATCCTCAGCACGCCATTGATGTTTCTCAAATAGCTTCCAGACGCGGAAGCAAAGCTGACGCCCTTCGGATCGGCGAACCCTTGCTGTTTAGTGAAGCTGCTGCGGCGGGCGAAATCCGCACTGCCGTCATCGCGTGTCACAGTCACGATGCCATCGTCGTCGACGACTAACTTAGACGTAGGCGACTCGATCGGCACGAGCGTGACTTGTTTCGCGTCCACGCGGCTTGGAACTTGTCGGAACTGCGTCGACGCGATCGGCCCAGCGCCGACGACGATCCGCTCACCATCGACCCGAACGAACTCACGCTTGCGATCGAGCGGTGACAGGCGATCGGGCACCGGGCCATTGCCGACGGGAATGCCGAAGTCCGGCGTGCCGTCGGGGTGGAAGTAGAGGCGTTGCATGCGAGTGTGACGATTCGGGTCGTACAACGGATCGCCGGTGATCTGCTCGTAGTCGCGGCCGTGATAGACCAGCAGGTCGCGACCCTGCTCGTCGACGGTGAAGCTGTTGTGACCGGGTCCGTAGACGCCGGTCGCCTTCGAACTCACGAACACCGGTTGTTGTGACTTGGACCACGCGGCGGCATTCATGATGTCCGCATCGTCGGCTGCGGTCAGCAGGCCGAGACAGTAGTTCGCGTCCGTTGCGCTAGCGGAGTAGGCCAGGAACAAACGTCCATTGCGAGCGAGCAGCGCGGGCGCTTCGTTGACCTTGAATCCTCTGATCTCCCAATCGAGTGTGGGCGCGCTCAAACGCACTGGCGCGCGAGCGAGGGTAATGGGAGTGGCCAGCGGCGCGAGATAGATATTCGTGTTGTTTTGAAAGCTGGGCTGGTGCTGCGCCCAACTGATGTAGCGCACGCCGCGATGTTCGAACACGGTGGAGTCGAGCGTGAACGTATCCCACGGAGTATCGAGCTTGCCCAGCAATTCCCAGCGCGAAGTGAGCGGATCGGATCCGGCACATCGCAGAGCATAGGTTCGGATGCGAAATCGATCGTCGCTATCGCCGGCGGCGAAATATATGTGCCAGCGGTCATCGATGAGGTGCAGCTCCGGCGCCCAGATGTGACCCGCCATGCGGCCGCTGGCCGGACGGCGCCACACTACAATTTCTTCCGTTGTGCTCAATCCAGCGAGTGTCGGAGCGCGCCGAAGGATCAATCGATCGTATTCGGGTACCGACGCCGTCATGTAGTAGCTGCCGTCGTGACGAAAGATTTGCGCATCGGCGCGTTGACGCACGAGTGGGTTCTCGCCGCCCGCGACACTCGGAGTCATTTGCGCAAACGTCGGGCAAGCTGCCATGGCTGTGGCTCCACCCAAAAACAGGCGGCGCGATAAATGAATCATTTTTATGATCTCGGCAGGAACTACTCAGACATTATAGTCCGAGGTTGCGATGCCCTGGAGTCATTAATGCATTCAAGGAGTTGGACGCACGGCGTCGACGAATGAAGGCACCAGCGTGACCGCGGGATCGCCTTTGCCGATGGTCTCCGCGAAGGCGATGAGGTCGACGAATGCGTTGGCAGGTGGTGTTCCCGAAGGTTTGTTTGGATACGCGCCAGTCTTGATGTAGTCGATGACGCCCTGGTAGCCCGGAGTCTTGCGAATCGACCACAGCGCACGATCGGTCTCGATGCGCTTGAACGACCAGGGCGCGTAGCCCACGGCATTGCGCTGAGCCCAGTCTGCTATGTCACGCAGAACGTCGGGTGTGTTCTCACCGAATTCTCCCAACCATAAAGGCACGCCCACATTGCGCGCTTTGCGCAGGCGATCGCCCAATCCACCCGGTTTTGTATCGTGCGGCTCCTTGATCCCTTGCTCTGGGTAGTGATGCATCTGGAACACCAGCCGCTCGTCCCACTTCGTGTTCAGCGGGCCGAAGTCCGAGCCCCACCAGTCGCCCTGGATGCTCAGGATGTGATTGCGATCGACGGCGCGAATCGCCGCGCCCATTACTCGATAGGACTCTTCGAGCCGCGCCTGCTCTTTTTCATTGCGAGTCACCGGTTCGTTGATGAGGTCCCACGACCAGATCGCTGGCTCGTCGGCATAGCGCTTGGCGATATGTGCCCAGATCCGGGCGGCCAGTTCCACATTGTTCCAGTCTGCCCAGAAGCCTACCGACTCGCGCGCCTGCTCGTGCGGATTGTCGCTGTGATGGCCGGGATTTTGATATCCCGGCGCGGTGTGCATGTCGAACTGAACATACATGCCGTTGTCACGGCAGTACCGAATGATGCGATCGAAATATTCGAATCCTTCATCCGTGAGTGAGGTGCCGTCCCAGAACAACTGATGTGAGAAGGGCACGCGGACGCTGTTGAAGCCGAGTGCTTTGATCTGCCGCACTGTCTCCGCGGTCACATATGTTTCGCGCCACTTGCGCACGAATTGCTGAGTGCGCGCTTCGTCGCCGCCCAGCGCATATTTGATGCCGGCACGAAATCCAGAGGGCGTGCGCCATCCGGCTACGTCGACATCCAGCATGTAACCTTCGAACACCAGCCAATTGCCGAGGTTTGGACCGACGAGCAGCAGCGGCTGACCCTTTGCGTCCACGATCTGCGTGCCACGCGTGTGCACGAACTGCGCGTTGGCGTTGGCGCCGAGGATCAGCGCCAACGCCAGGAGCAGGCATTTCGTCAGTGTCATTGCAGGCTGTAGCGGAAGCCGAGCAGATATTGCCGGCCGTACTCGGTGTATTCCTCGGGGAAGGCAATCAACATGCCGTTCGAGTCGCTGACCGTGGTTCGGAACGGCTCGTCGTTCAAGTTGTAGACCTGGAACAGCAACGACATTCCTTTCAGGCGCGAGCCTTCCTGAAAGTCGTACGACAGCTGCGCGTCGATCTGCCGCTCGCTGAGGGTATATCGATACGTGCGCTGACCGAACAGTGCACCGTACTCGCCGCGGTACTGATCGCGATAACGTTCGCTGATGCGAGCAGCGAAGCCATTGCGCTCATAGAACAGCGTGCCGTTCGCGACGATCTTCGACAATCCCGGGATGGTGTCGGTCGCGGAGCCGCCGGGACCGTCCGGATCGATGGACGATTCGGTGTAAGAAGCATTGAGCTGTATGCCGAAGCCGGTCAGCGCTTCCACAAACAAATCGCCTGTCAGCGTCGCCGCGCCTTCTACACCGCGCATGTACCCGCCGGAGCCATTCGACCAGGTGCTGAACGTGCCGAGATTCGAGCGCGGCGGGACATTGCCATCGTTGTTATAACCGCTGAAGTCCCAGGGAATGTTTTCGCGATAGATGTATGTCTGCAGGTCTTTGTAGAACACCGCCACGCTGACATAGCTGGCGTCGGCCAGATATTTCTCCAGCGACAGATCCATCGCGTTCGCACGGTAGGGTTCGAGCGTGGGATTGCCGCCGCTGCCGCCCCATTCGCGCGTCGTTTGATTGACGCTCGCGTTGCTGTCGGCACTCAAATAATTGACCGGCGGTCGCATCAGCGACTTGTTGGCGCCGAAGCGCACCATCCAGCCGTCGCCGAAGTCCGCGACCAGGTTCAAGCTCGGCAAGCTATCGGTGTAGGAGGCGCCGAGTGTCTGGCTGCCGACGAGTCTGCCTCCGTTGGCGTTGAAACCGGTCGACGATTGATCGGTGCGAATGTACTGCACGCCCAGGTTGCCGCGTAGCTTGAAGGCGTCGATCGCGGCGATGTTGAGATTCAGCCGTGCGTAGTAGGTATCGACGTCTTCGTCGACCGTGTAGTCCTTGCGCAAGTCGTCGTTACTTTCGCTGACATAGATGTTGTACACGCCACTGTTTATCACCCGGCGCGCATCGAATGTGACGATGTTGCCGATGCCTGCAAAGCCGAGCGAAGTGGGTGAGTCGAGCGACGCCGCGTTGATGCCGACGGGCGTGCGGCCATTGAGCAGATCGGCGAAGAACACCGTCGCACGTTTGTCCTTGCTGCGTCGATTGAGGTTGGCGCCGACGTCGATGCCACTGATGAAATCCGACTCGAAGGTGCGGCCCACATTGAGCCGTCCGGCCTTGATCTCGTCGTTCTGTTCGGAATTCTCGATGCGTCCGTCGTGGCCCCAGCCTTGCGGGTCCCACAGATACAGCGCGTTCGCATCGGCGAGATTCGGCATCGAATAGCGGCCGAAGCGCGTGTTGAGCGGGATGTCGAAGCCGATGCGTTGCGGGCCGAGCAGGCCAGCGTACGTTTCCAGCGTCGACTGTTCGCGCTCGGCCTTGGAATAGCTCAGATCCAGGTCGAGCGTCCACGCGTCCAGGGTGAAGGTGTTGACCCAACCCGCCGAGTACAGCTTGTCGTCGCGATCGTTGTCGTCATTGCGGACCACCGGCTGCACGCCGTTCAATTCGCCGCTGACCACCACTTGCTGCCCGGCGAAGCTTTCGGTGCGGGTGTTCGCGTAGCTGACGGAGTTGCCGTTCCAGAACGGATCGTTGGTCCACATGGCTCCATGCATCACCTCGTCCTGGGTGAACTTGGAATAGTAGACATCCAGCGAGCTGCGATACAGGTCGTTGGGTTTGAACTCCAGCACGCCGATGGCGCCATCGCGCGTGAGGTCGCGCGATTTCACCCAGGCTTCCGAGCCTTGCAGGGCGATCGCATCCGCGGGTTTGCCGGATTGAGGCGTGCCCCATAGATCGGTGTTCGCCCACCACCATTCCTTGGAGTGCTCTTCCTGGAAGGGCGAGTTGAGTCGCGCGACGCCGAACGCCACGCCGAGTTTGTCATCGGCGAATTGATCGACGTACGACGCGCTTGCCCGATAGCCTTTGGATTCTGCGTCCGCGCTGACATCTCCAAGCGAGTTGTATTCGCCAGTGGCGCCGAACACCACGCGCCGCTCGCCAACGCTCAGTGGCTTGATGGTCTGCAGATTCACCGTGCCCGACAGGCCTTGCCCGATCAGACCCGCGTCGTAAGTTTTATAGACAGTGACGGCGTTGATGAGCTCGGCCGGATACTGGTCGAATTCCACGCCGCGACTGTCGCCGGTGCTGACTTGCTCGCGGCCGTTCAACAGCGTGCCGACGAATTGTTCCGACATGCCACGCACGTTGATTACTTGCGAGCGGCCGTCGACGCGTTGAGTCGCGAGGCCGGGCAGGCGGGAAATCGAGTCGGCGATGCTGACGTCCGGCAGCTTGCCGATGTCCTCGGCCGAGATGGATTCGACGATGGAGTTGGATTCCACCTTCACGTCCACCGACGTCGCGATGCTGTGGCGGATGCCGGACACCACGACTTCCTCCAGCGCCGCGTCGGAGCCGTTCGTGCTCTGGCTTTGTTGCCCGGATGCCCACAGAGGCAGCAGACATCCCAGTCCCACCATGATGGGCGCCCACGCTTGCATGGATACGGCTGGGCGCGCAGCCGGATCGCGCACTGACACTGTGGCCATTGTTTCCCCCGAGATCAGCTCGAATGTTTTGTACTGACAACGCGCGCAAGGCGGTCATTCAGGAACGCGATCTCACGTGCGCGTCGGTCGATCATTTCAAGCGGGGATATCGATGTCAATTTGTGTTCGAGGAAACACGTGGCCGGGCCTGAATAGGCTGATAATTACGCCGATGACATCGTTGGAACTTTTTTCACACGGCCAGGACTCGAACACGGTGTTTCCGGCAAGTCGCGCAACGAGCGTATACTGGATCGATGTATCAACAGTCCACGATGTCTCCGGCATTGCTCACCAAGGCGCTACTGCGTGCGGTCGGGCAACTGGATCTCGCCGCGGAGTTGCCTGCGCTGTTACAAACATCGCGCGAGGAAGCAACCCGGCTCGAATCCGGCGCACGTCAGCTGGACCCGCAAAAACGAGAATGGGACGCGGCGCTGAAGATCGTCGGATTGTTTCGAACCGTGATCGAATTGCTCGGTACGGCCGAGCGTGCCAAAGCCTGGCTGGTCAGTCACAACGACACGCTTGGCGGGCGTCCCATCGACCTGCTGACGACGCCCGATGCCGAGCTGGTTCATCGTTACTTGAGCTCCGTGCGCAAGCACGAGCTGCGCATGCCGCCGGCATCGAGGCGCGATCACTAGCGACGAATTGCAATGGAGGCATGATCGGCGCACCCCGCGAGGAACAAACCCCTGCCGCTGGCGTTCGTTGATCCATTGCAGGAGGACGCCATGTCGGAGAATTTCCGCCGCTACGCGCTGATCGAAGCTCCCTCCGTGCTCGGCTTGAAACCCACGGGCGTGGATCGATTGCCCGAGCAATTGCTCAAAGCAGGTCTCGCCGAACGTTTGCAAGCACGGCGAGCCGCCCGTGTCGAAACGCCGCCGTACGAGTTCGAACGCGATCCGCAGACCAAGACGCTCAACGCGCACTCCATCGCGGAATGGTCGCCGAAGCTGGCGGACGCAATGGAGTCTGTATTGGATGCAGGGGAGTTTCCCGTCGTGCTGGGCGGCGATTGTTCCATCGTGCTCGGCACCACGCTCGCGCTCAAGCGTCGCGGTCGTTATGGATTGTTGTTCATCGACGGGCACGCAGATTTCTATCAGCCCGAAGTGAACCCGAACGGCGAAGCCGCGTCGATGGATCTGGCATTTGCCACTGGCCACGGTCCGGATCTGCTCACGAATATCGAAGGGCGTGCTCCGCTGGTGCGCGATGAAGACACGGTCGCTTTCGGTTTTCGCGACGCCGAGGAACAGGCCGAGTATGGCTCGCAGCCCTTGCCGCCAACGTTGCGTGCGTTCGATCTGGCGACAGTGCGCCGGCGCGGAGTGGAAAGCGTCGCGCGTGAGGCCGTCCAACATTTGACCCGCGAGGGCCTGGACGGATTCTTTATTCATGTCGACGCCGACTGTCTGGATGACGCGATCATGCCGGCGGTGGATTACCGCATCCCCGGCGGCCTCAGCTGGGATGAGCTGGCCACTACGCTGCGTATTGCTGTCGCCAGCGGCAAAGCCGTTGGCCTGGAGATAGCGATCTACAACCCCAGCCTCGATGCGGACGGTTCGGCGGGCCGTGGGCTGGCCGATACGCTGGCTCGCGGACTCGGGTCGAAGGCGCCGAGTCACTGACTGGACCGGTCGGGCGAGTTATGATCGCGGCGGAAGGTCACGTCGCATGCAATATTCCATTCTCCCGCAACTGATCGGCGCTATCGGCGAACGCGATTTTGCCGCGGTTGCCGCGCACGCCCTGGGTCGATTCCTGGATTTCGACCTGGCGGCCATCATCGCGCATCGTCCGTTGCAACGTCCTGCGGTGCTGTTCGACAACTTCGATCGCATCGGTGGCCGCGACGGCATTCGGAACTATGTCGGCTTCACTCACCAGATCAATCCCATGCTCGCTCGCATACCGGTCGCGGGTGCCTGTCGGGCTCGTGATTTCGCGCCACAGGCGCTCCTGGCCGCCGATCCAATGAATGCTCATATCGTGCTGGAAGAGGACGAGGAACTGGGCTTCCGCACTGTTGGCTGGCCGCGGCGGATGGAGGAGATCGGACTTTATATCGATGCCTGGGGCGGCGTGGTCGAGCTCGGATTTTATCGTCCCCGTTGTCGCAGTAGGGTTGCGCCGGGCAAGCTGCGTGCGTTGAGTGAGCTGAGCGCCCCAATCGCCGCCGCGTTCGATCGCCATGAAGCGCTGACGCGACCAGATCCCGCCGAGTCCTCGATGCTTTCGCCACGCGAGCGCGAGATATGTGCGTTGCTGCTGGCGGGCTGCTCCTCGCATGCGATTGCGCTACGGCTGGAAATCAGCCGCCACACCGTCAAGGACCATCGCAAGGCTATCTTTCGCAAGCTGCGCGTCGGTTCGCTCGCCGAGCTGTTCGCGCTACGTCCGTCACTGCGCCCCTGATCGAGATAGTCCCCCTCGGGAGGGATGGTCGACCTGCCCGGCGCACGCCATGATCTGGGGCGTCAAGCGCGGAGCAGACCATGCGTTACGTTCGGATGCCGATCGAAATCGAAGCCCCGGAAGAGCTCGGGTACGCGAAGATTCGTTATAACCTGTCGGAGAGCTCGGTCACCGACCAGTCGCTCGCCACGCTCGGGCTCAGCATCCCCAATCTCACATTGCTCTATAACGAGCATCGCGGCAGCGAGGCGTTGCGAACATTGATCGCTGCCGATGCGGCGAACCTCACGGCCGCCGACGTCCTGGTCACCAGCGGGGCCGCGACGGCGCTGTTCATCGTCGCAACGTCGCTGCTGAGTCCGGCCGATCATCTGGTCGTGGTGCGGCCGAACTACGCCACCAATCTGGAGACGCCGCGCGCCATCGGCTGTCACATCAGCTTCCTCGATGTGACATTCGAGCGAGGTTTTCGCCTCGACTTCGATCAACTGGCGGCGGCCATCACGCCGCGGACCAAGATCATCAGCGTGACTTGCCCGCACAATCCCAGTGGAATCATCTTCACCGAAGATGAACTGCGACGCCTCGTGGAGCTGGCGCGATCGAAGGGTTGTTATTTGCTGGTCGATGAGACGTATCGCGATTTATCGTTCGATGGCGCGTTACCGTTGGCAGCGTCACTGGGCGAGCATGTCATCAGCGTTTCGTCGCTGTCGAAGGCGTACGGCGTGCCCGGTATACGCATTGGCTGGCTGATTACGCGCGATCAGGATCTGCAGCGAACGTTTCTGGCCGCGAAGGAGCAGATCAGCTTGAGCGGCAGCGTGATCGACGAGTGGATCGCCGAACAGGTGCTCGCTCGACGCCAGAGCCTGTTGCAATCGACGCTGTCGGAAATGCGCGAGCGACGACGATTAGTCAGTGAGTGGCTGGCTCGCGAGCCATTGCTGGAGTGGGTACCGCCGCAGGGTGGCGTAGTGTGCTTCCCTCGCATGCGTGAAGAGCCGCATGGAGGCACGGCGGCCTTCTATCGCCGACTGCTCGAACAATATGGTACCTATGTGGGGCCAGGTCATTGGTTCGAGATGCCGGATCGGCATTTCCGGTTGGGCTACGGTTGGTCGTCTCGAACGGAGCTGGCCTCCGGGCTGGACGCGATCTCTCAGGCACTGCACGGCTAACACGGAGGGCTGTGATGGACGAGTTGTTTGCAAACATCATGGAAGCGCATCGAGGCATTCGTCCCCAGGTGCCGGTGACATTGCTCCAGGCCAGTAATCTGTCGGCGGCATTCGGCTGCAACATCCTGTTGAAGCACGAACAGCTGCAGCCGACGGGTTCGTTCAAGATTCGCGGCGCGACCAACAAAATCCGTCGTATCACTCAGCGCTCTCGTCCAGCGAGAGTATTGGCAGCATCCACAGGCAATCATGGTCTTGCGGTGGCTCGCGCCGGATCGCTCGCGGGCGTCGCGGTAACGGTGTATGTCGACGCTTCAGCTGCCTCCGTAAAAATAGCTGGGATTCGTGCGCTCGGCGCCGAGCTCGTGGTCGTGGAGGGTGGGCCGTTGGAAGCGGAGCTTGCCGCACGTCGTCGCGCCGAGGCGGAAGGACTGACTTATATCTCGCCGTACAACGATTTCGATGTCATCGCCGGACAGGGCACGTTGGGTGTCGAGCTGCTCGAACAACAACCGGATCTGGATGCTGTGTTCATTGCCGTGGGCGCCGGCGGACTGATCGGCGGTGTGGGAAGCGCGATCAAAGCAATGAACCCACGCGTGCGTGTCGTTGCCGTATGGCCTGAAACGTCACCCTGCATGTTACGAGCGTTGGAAGCCGGACGAATCATTGCCGTGGAAGAGCAGCCCACGCTGTCCGATGCGACCGCGGGCGGAATCGAGCCCGGGTCGGTCACGTTTCCGCTGTGTCAAAAGGTCATCGATGAGAGAGTCGTGGTGAGCGAAACGGAAATCGCGGCGGCCATGCGCCAGTTTGCCTAGGCCGATCATTTGATGGTCGAAGGCGCGGCTGGCGTTGCCGTGGCGGGCCTGGCGCAACGTGCCCACCAATATCAAGGGCGCAATGTGGCGGTCGTACTCTGTGGCGGCAATATCGGCTTGGAAAAATACATCGCGGCGGTCAGCTCGCCAGTCGCGACCAGACGCTCTTTGTGATCGCCACGTCTTGAACCGCCACGCCGGTGAGATCGGCCACCACGATCTCATCGCCGCTGAACGCGACGGGCGAGGAGAGCAGGGCGCCGAGCTCGATCAACGTCGTCGCGTCCACCAACCCGGCACGCACGGCCCAACCCGCTTCACCGTGGTCGATACATTGTTCGAGCGAGTCGACCACGACACGGCCACGCGCCAGGATTCGTGGATCCAGCTCGCGCTTCTCCGGGCTGTCGGCGCCGACTGCCACGATACGTTTGCCCGGCTGGATCATGTCGGTGGCGATGAGCGGCGCGGTGGAAGGTGTCGTGGTCACGATGAGGTCGGCGCGTTCGCAGAGATCTCGTAGCCCGACGGCCTCGCCACCCAATTCAGTGGCGAGTCTCGCGGCCGCTGGTTCGTTGCGGGCCCAAACGAGAACCTTGCTCAATCCCAGGCGTCGCGAGATCAGCTGACCTTGCATTCGCGCTTGCGTGCCTGAGCCAACGATGCCCAGCGTGGTCGAGCCCGGCCGCAGGATTGCGCGACCCGCGATCGCGCCGGCCATCGCCGTGCGTTGATCCGTGAGATGACCTCGATCGTGCAACAGTCCCAGCACCTCGCCGGTCTTGGCGCTGATGACCGCCATGAAGCCGTTGCTCGACGGCAAGCCAAGCTCGGTGTTGCGATAGAAACTGCTGGCCACTTTGACGACAAACAGATCATCGCCCGCGAGGTGCGCGGACTTCACGTGACAATCGCCGGGCGGATTGTTGAATCCGAGATGGCCCACGGCCGTGACCTGCGCTTCGCCTCTGCTGAAGCGACGGAATCCCTGCTCGACCGCGGCCAGCGCCGAATCTTCATCCAGCGCGGCAAGAATTTCTGGCAGCTCGACGATTCTCATTTGCTGGCGCCGTAGGATTTCACCAATTGATATAGAAACGTGCGCGCGTCGAGCAGCGACCGCACTCGCACGCGCTCATCGAGTCCATGCACCCCATTACCATCGGGATCGACGAACACGCCCGAGATGCCGTAAGTGGTAATGCCCGCGGCGTTCAAGAAACGACCGTCAGTGGCACCGGTGCTGAGCGTCGGGATCACCGGCACGCCGGGCCACATCTGCGCCACGATCTTTTCCACCGGCTTCAAGACCTGCGCAGTGAGCGCGGGTGCCGGCGATTGTGGTCCGGGCGGCGACTTCAATGAGACCGACACTTGCGGATCGGCCACCAGTTCCACGATCCTGCGCTGAACGTCTTCAACCGCTTCGCCGGGCATGATGCGGCAATTGATGTTTGCTTCCGCATGCTGTGGCTGAGCGTTTTCCGCGTGGCCACCGTTGATCTTGGTCGAGATGCAGGTGGTGCGCAGATACGCGTTCCAATAACGATTGGCGCGAGCGATACGTTCGAATGCGGCTGCGTCTGCGGTGCCGTTGCCGATGGCCGTCATGTCCGCGGCGTTTTCGCCCGGGTAATGCTCGGCGGAGCGGCCGAAGAATTCCTTGGTGACCGGCGTGGCGTTGATCGGAAACTTATATTCGCCAACGCGCAACAACGCGGCCGCGAGCCGGTTGATCGCATTGTCATCCGTCGGCCGTGCACTGTGTCCGCCGGGTGACGTCGTGACCAACGTGAAATCCTGGTAGACCTTCTCACCGATCTGAATGCCGAACGACACCGGCTTGCCGTTGTCGTCCAGCGTGCCCTTGCCGCCTTCATTGACGACCCAGCCGGCCTGCATCGCTTCCGGCTGCGTCGCCAGCAGATATTGCACGCCGTTGAACTCACTATCCGTTTCTTCGCCGCAGGTCAGCGCCAGCTTGATCGTGCGCTTGGGGCGAAAGCCTTCCTTGCGCAATCGGATCAACGCATCGACGAACGCGGCCGCCATGGCTTTGTCGTCGATTGCGCCACGTGCGTAGAAATAGCCGTTCTCTTCCACGAGCGTGAACGGATCACGCGCCCAGTCGGAACGATTCGCTTCGACAGTATCGATGTGAGCGAGCAGCAGCACCGCGGGTAGCGATGCGTTCGTGCCCGGCAGGCGCGCGATCAAATTGCCTTGTTTGGGGAATTTTTCCGGGACCGCGACGCGCAGCTGCTGGTCGGTGTAGCCGGCGCTTTTCATGCGAGCGGCCATGCGCTCGGAGGCGAGCGTGCAATCGCCGGCCGAGAAGGTGGTATTGGTTTCGATCAGCTCTTTATAGAGCTCGCGGAAGCAGGATTCGCAGTCGGCGCTCGGCGCGGCCTGCGCCTGAGTCGCTCCGCAGACGAGCAGCGCACTCATCACGCCTCGAAACAAACGATTGGCCAAGGTGCTGCTCCGGTTGTATCAGGGTTTCAGGGGGAAGATGCCCACCAGCAGACAGGCGACCATGAACACGGCACAGCTGCCCAACGCCCATTTCAGCGTGAAGCGCTGATGATCGCCGAAGTCGATACCCACCATGCCCACGAGAAGGTAGGTCGAGGGCACGAGCGGGCTGAGCAGGTGGACCTGCTGGCCGATCAGCGAGGCCCGCGCCATCTCCGCCGGGGTGATGCCGTACTGCGCCGCGGTCTGGGTCAGCACCGGCAGCATGCCGAAGTAGAAGGCGTCGTTGGAGATCAGGAAGGTGAAGGGCACGCTGAGCAGGGCGGTGATCGGCGCGAGGTACGGCCCCGCGGACGGCGGGATGACGCCGGTCACGGTCCTGG
>JBEVKA010000477.1:0-13122 GCA_040509855.1 Steroidobacter sp. | reverse complement strand
ATCGACAGAGCAGCGATGACCGTGCCCGTCACCGTCGTCACCGCGAGTGCATCGACCCAGCGCGCACCGGAGACGCCCTGCTTGGCGTGTTGTTTCTTGCGCTTCTCGACGAAGAAGATGAAGCCGGTGGCGATACAAACCGCGCCAGCCATGCCGCCGACGAAATACAACCAGCGCAGCAGCCAGTGACGGAAGTGCTGCAAATGCAGGCCAGTCACGAAGTTGGTAATGCTGCCGACCGCGGTTGCCGGCGGATCTTCGCGAATCAGTTCGCCAGTGGTGCCGGAGAAGTGAATGCCCTCACCCGTCAACGTGACGCGATCGGTGCCGGCGCGATAGATGCTCACCGTGGCGTTGGCGTCATCGACGTGATTGACGAACAGGAAGCCCACTTCGCCCGCCATGCCTTTTTCCGCCCAGCGCCGCTGCGCTTCGGCGACCATCGCATCGACCGAAGCCATTTTCGCGGGCACACCGGCGGGATCGTGCGGCAGGCCGGTGCGCTGCGCCTCAGCCGCTTCATACGCTTCTGCCTGCTGTTTCAGCACCGTCTCGCCGACCGGGAAATAGATGCGAGCGAAAATAATCAGGCCCGACAGCGCGAACATGAAATGAAACGGCAGCGCCACCACGCCGGTGAGGTTGTGCAGGTCGAGCGTGCTCCGCTGTGTTTGTTTGCGCGGGCGGAACGTGAACAGCTCGCGGAAGATCTTTCGATGCATGACCACGCCACTGACCAGCGCCGCCAGCATCATCAACGCCGCCAGCCCGACGACCCAGTAGCCCAGATCTTTCCAATGCCAGTGCAGGCTGTAGTGCAAGGGATAGAAGAATTCGCTGCCGATGTTGAGCTGGTTCTCGTTCAGCACCTCGCCGGTCGAGGGATTGATGGTCTTGTGGCCGTGAATGTGATCGTCCGGATCGATGGCGTTGGGCAGGTCGAAGCTCGCATACAACGTCAGCACCGGGTCGCGATGCGTGGTGTATGCGCTCCAGTCCATCACCGGCAGCGTGTCGGGAATCGGCCCCACGACTCGCGACTTCGCCAGTTCCAGATCCTCCGCGTCGGGCGCGGTGATGCTTCGGAAGGTGCTCTCCAGCATCTTGTCGAATGACGGCATGGGCTGGGGCGCGAGCCGCGTTTCCGGAATCGCCCAGCGATCGATCTCGCGGTCGAACACCGACAGTGCGCCGAAAAAGAACACCACCACCAGCACGTAGCCCAGCACCAGGCCGAACCAGGTGTGCAGCCAGGTCATGGACTGCCGGAACGATTGAAGCATGGTCGACCTCGATCAATGAGTACGCGTGATCGCCCAGGCGACCACGCTCATCAGCGCACCGCCCCCGCCCAGCACCAGCCAGACGCGCAGCAGGCTCGCAGCAGCGAATGCCCAGCAGAACACGGCGAGAAACAGCAGAAAAGCCAGCAGATAGGCCAGCTCGAGCGCTTCGCTGTACGACACGCCGGCGAGCACCGCGAGGCCGACGCCCAACGTGGCGCAGCCCCAGACGAAGACCCAGCCGCCCAGCAGGCTGGCGAGGACTCGCGACAGAATATGAGCACTGGAAATGGTTGCAGTAGCCGGCATGACAGCTCGATGAAAGCGGCGCCTTGGCTACATGGGCTACGGGCGGATCGAGTGAGTCTAGCTTGGGATCGCGCCTCGGTCACCCCTGGCCGGACCGACGCTTCTTTGCCCAGCCGCCGGGCAGTCCATTAGCATGGACCACGGCAGTCACGGAGGTCCGGCCAATGCGTTACGTCATGAAACAGAACCTGCTCGCGTGGGGCGCCGACTTCACCATCCAGGATGCCGATGGCCGCGACGCCTTCGTCGTCGATGGCAAAGGTTTCAGTCTCGGCGACCAGCTGTCGTTCCAGGACCTCGATGGCAACGAGCTGGCCTATATCAAACAACGGCTGCTGTCCTGGGGACCGACCTATGAAATCCACCAGGCCGGCCAACTCCGCGCGGTGGTGAAGAAGGAGCTCTTCACGCTGTTCGGCTGCAGCTTCGCGGTCGACGTCCCGGGTCCGGACGATCTGGATGCCGAGGGCGATTTCATCGACCAGGAATATGAGTTCAGTCGTGGCAACCGCGTGGTCGCGTCGGTTTCCAAACGCTGGTTTTCCTGGTCGGATACTTACGGCGTCGACATCGCCGACGGCGAAGATCACGTGCTGATCCTGGCGAGCGCCGTGGTCATCGACATGGTCTGTCACCAGGACGAGGAACATTAGTTAAGGAAGGTTCAGGAAACCCGGAGCAATATAAGTCGGGTGACCGCCATGGACGGCGGGAATGTCGGCATGCAGGAGTAATTGCCGGCCACGCCTCACGGAACGTTACCTTCTTCGCGGAGACTTTCATGCGCGCACTCTGGCCAGTGTCTGCAATGTTGCTCGGATTGCTCGTCGCCGGCTGCTCCAGTTCACGCGGCACGATGTATTCAAAACACGATACCGAACGCTCGTGGACGGTGCGTGAAGCGACCGTCGTTCAGGTTGTCGAGGCCACCATCGAAGGCCACTCGGGCCTCATCGGCACGTATGGCGGCGGCTATGTCGGCAACACCCTGGGCAGAACGGTGGGCGCCGGCTCCGGATCGAGCATTGCCGGCGCGGTAGGCGCAGTCGCTGGCGCCGTCATCGGCAGAAAAGCAGAGAAAACGGCGACTCAGGAAAAAGCCTGGGAATTGCTCGTGGAGATGGGCGGCAGCGGCGAGACGCTCGCCATCGTCCAACCGGCGGACCAGACGTTCAATGAAGGTGAGAAGGTGCGCGTCTACACCCGCCCCGACGGCTCGGCCCGCGTCGCGAAGTTGTAACCGATCAGGACTTGCTCGCGACCCAATCGTTCACCCGCTGTTCGAGGGTCGCGAGCGGCACCGCCAAAGCTGCGCTCAAAACGTCCAGGCAGCGGTCAAGTAGTAATACGCGCCGTTGAACCCGAACTGATTCGAGTTGCGCGAATAGGGAATCTGGCCGTTGGTGTAGTTGCTGGCCTGACCTGCGAATCCCTCGCGAAAGCTGTTCCACTCATCCGGATAGGTATCGAAAACGTTGTTCGCACCCAGCGTCAGATTCAGTGCGTCGCTGACGGCATAGGTGAGACTGAGATCGACCAGGGTCTTGCCGTCGAACTTTTGTACGCAGCGATTGCGCGCATCGCAGTCGACGTTCGGATCCAGCCCCGACAGGCCAGTGCTGAATGCTTTCACGCTGCCGAAGTAAGTCGCGCGGGCGCTGCCGGTCCAGTCGCCCCAACCCACCTTGGAGCTCAACAGGATCTTGGTGCGCGGCGTGGCCACTTCGATCAGCTCGATCGCGGTCTGATCGACCAGCAGGAAATTTCTATTGTCGCCGGTCGCGCCCACGAGGAGTTGCGCAGGCGTGGCCCGTTGGCTCAACACTTCGGTTTCGTTGTAGCTGCCCGCGAGACTCAGATCGAGCGACAGACCGCTGTCGAACTTGTTGCTGTAAGTCGTCACCAGATCGACGCCGCGCGTGCGCGTATCGATCTGGTTGGTGAAGAAACGAATCTCCGCCGTTTGCGGAAACAGCGCCGCGACCGCCGGGAAGGCGCTGGTGAGAATGCGGTCCGTGATCGCGATCCGATCCTCGATGTCGATGTGGAACGCGTCGAGCGTCAGCACCACCTCGCCGCCCAGCACGCCGCCGAACTCGGCGGTGAGGCCGAGATTGAAGTTGTCCGAGATCTCCGCATCGGGATCGGCCACGCCGAGCTGCGCCAAACGCGGATCGTCGCTCGAGACCTGCTTGGTGACGATGATCTCACCGTTCTGAACCGTCGACGTGTTGACACGATTGCCGAGCTGCGCGAGCGACGGCGCTCTGAAGCCACGGTTATAGGAACCGCGGACAGCAAACGAGTCGGTCAGTTTGTAACGCATGGCGAGCTTGCCGGACAGGTTGCTGCCGAAGTCGTTGTAGTCCTCGAATCGCAGCGCTGTCGCGATCAGCAACGCGTCGGTCACATCGCTCTCGACATCCACGTAGGCGCCGACGTTGGTTCGTGAGATGTCGATCTCATCTTCGGGCGCGATGCCCGGGCGACCGCTGGCGCCAACGGCTCGACCGCTGAACGCCAGCGGCCCGACTTGATACGACTCGAGACTGCCGCGACGGGCGGAGAAGTTATCGCGACGAACCTGCGCACCCAGCGCCACGCTCATCGACTGCAGCGGACCGACCTCGCCGAACAGTCGGGACACGTTGAATTCGCCGATGGCCTGGTTGGAGGTGGTGCGGCCGATATAAAACTCGGTCGGTGAGGCATCGCCCAACGATGGATTGACGGTGTTGTAAGCCGACAGGTCCAGATAGTTCTCGCCGAAGCTGCCGGACGCGTCGTAGTTCCAGTGTTCGAACATCGTGCCCTTGACGCCAGCCACCGCGGAATAGTCGATCGATTCGCCGGGCAGCACCGGCACGAAACCGTCGGGAAAAACACCGAGCGCGGAGTTCGGCGCACTCGATGGCGCGCGATAGAAACCAAAAGCCTTGATCTCCTTTTCCGAGTAGCCGCCGAAACCATACAGCGTGGCCGACTGCGATAGCGGCAACTCGGAGTTGATGAACGCCTGATACGTTCGGTTCTCGTTGCTGCCGTAGTTGCCGATCACGAACGCGCCTTGCGGATACACGCCGCGATCCCGGCGCGGGTTCGCGGTTGCATAGGGAAATGCCGGCGTCGGTCCAGTCTGCGCGTAGTTGGCCGGCGTCGCCGGATAGATGGGGCCATCGTAGGGATCGGAGCGATTGGTGCCGGAAAAATCGAAGGCTTCGAGTGTGACATTCACGAAGCCGCCCTCCGCTCCCAGCAAGAAGCCTTGATTGAGCGAAGCCTTGAACGTGTCGCCGTCCCCTTCTTTGTGCGTGCCCGCGGTGCCGGTCACCGAGCCGCCCTCGCCTTCGTTGAGCACCAGATTGATGATGCCTGCGATGGCGTCCGAGCCGTACTGTGCCGCCGCGCCATCGCGCAACACTTCGATGCGCTCGATCGCAGAGGAAGGAATGCTGTTGAGATCCGTCACCACGGTGCCGAGGCCGGGTGCCACGTTGAGATTCAATGCGGAGAACTGATGACGACGCTTGCCATTCACCAGCACCAGCACTTGATCCGGCGCGAGCCCGCGCAGTGATGCCGGGTCGGCGTAGTTGGTGGTGCCGTTGACGCCGTACTTGGCGGAATTGAACGAGGGCGAGTTGAATTGAACTTGCTGAGCCAGGTCAGTCTGGCCGGTCGTCATCAAGTCGCGTCCACTGACGATGTCGACGGGAACCGGACGCTCCACATCGGTGCGAGGCAGACCTCGCGATCCGATGACAGTGACCGTGACGAGTTCGTCGTCCTCTTCACTCGCAGCCGTATCCGCAGGCGGCGGTGGCGGCGCTGCCGACCAACCCGTGTTACTCGCGGTCGATTCCGTCAGCAGCCGCGCTTCGGCTCGAATCGGCAGGATGTTGACGGTCTTGTCGTCGACGAAACGAAACGTGAGGCCGGTGCCATTCAGCAGCTGCTGAAGCGCTTCCTGCGATGTGAGCTCGCCGGTGACGCCTTGTGTCTGCAGCCCGACGATGTCCTGCGCGGCGAAGATCACATAGAACTGTCGATCGTGCGCTAGAGCCTGGAGCGCCGAGCCGAGCTGCTGCGCTGGAATGTGCGTTGGCTGCCGAGTATCGGCATCCGCATCCATTGCGATCATCGCGGACCAGCACGCGACGGTGGCCACAGCAACCTTGTGCATGAACTCCCCCCTGACAAATCGACTCGTTGTATCCGACGACCGGCGGCGGACTTATGCCAGATAAGAGCGTTCGGCCCGGCGGGATTTAAACCCTCGCCGCTAATTTATTTTTGTGGCCGCGCTGACTGCACTCTGGCCGACGGACAGTCGAATCGCATCGTCGCCTTCCTGAACGGCGACATCGAAACGCTCGCGCAGGAAACCCGTCAACCGCTCGGCGCCCGTGGCGGGAAAGATGCCGCTGATGCGCAGCTCCAGCAGGCGCTCGTCGGTAACCACCAGCGGCTTCATGTTGTGGCGATTGAACTCACGCACGACTTCGCTCAGCGGCACGGAGTCGAACATGAGCAGGCCTTCGGTCCATGCTGTCGTGGCCGCAAGATTCGCTTGCGCGGGTTGCACGATGGCGCGCTCGGTCGCGACGACTTGCTGACCGGGACTCAGCAACACGCCAGGCGCTTCGGCCGCGACTCGAACGCTGGCTGTCGGCTCGATCGCAGGCTGCGAAACGGCCACGCGCCCTTCGAAGACCGTCACCACGGTTCCGGTCGGTTTGCGATTCACATCGAACTGCGTACCGACAGCTTTGACGCTGGTCGCGCCGCTGCGGACGATGAAGGGCCGAGCTGCGTCTTTCGCGACGCTGAACAGCGCCTGCCCTTCCAGCAGATCGACATAGCGATGCGCGTCGTCGAATCTGACCTTGATGCTGGAGCGCGCATTCAACTCGACACGCGAGCCATCGCTCAACGTCACCGTGCGCAACTCGCCGATGCCCGTGACATAGGTGTGTCGTCCATCGAATTGCAAAACCGCGAGTATCGCTCCCACGCATGCGACCAGCAGCGCCGCCGCGATCATCCACGATCGGCCCGGTGCCGACGGTACGGGCGTAGGAAGAACGTCGGAACGATCCGCGGACGCTCGCAACGACACCACGTTGTTCTCGCTCAATGCACGCTCGACCAGCGCGTCGATGTCGCCTCGGGTCGCTTTGTCGATCAGCTCCGCGTCGTGCCAGAACGCCGAGACGCGCAGGTACGCCCACACGTGTTCGGGCGAAGTACGCAGCCAGCGAGTGAACTCGGCGCGCGCGTCGGCATCGACCTCGCCTTCGCTGAAGCGCACCAGCCATTCGCTCGCTTCTTCGCGAACCCAGGCGTGCAGGCGTTTCGATCGGCTGCTCAAGAACCTACTCCATCTCTTCCAGGCACTGATCGCAGTAGGCGATGGCCCGGATCAGATATTTGCGCGCCATCACATGCGACACGCCCAACCGTTCCCCGATCTCCATCAACGTCATGCCCTCGCAGCGATACATCACCAGCGTGGCGTAGACGCGAGGCGAAAGCTTCATCAGCGCCGTCGCGACCGCCGCCAGCCGCTGCTCGACCTCCAGCTCATCGGCCGGATCGGACACGGTGTCGGATTGCAGGGACGCGACCAGGTCGAGCGGATTGGCGGCTTCGGGCCGCATCGACCGCTGCAAGGCGTACTGGTGCAGCACGTGGTTCGCCACCGTGTACAGGTATGCCTGCGGGTTGCGGATCGCCTCGTGATCCTTGATGCGCAACAGGCGCATGAAGATCTCCTGCACCAGGTCCGGAATGTCGGCGCTGGCGCCACGCAGGCGGGTGGAGAGAAAACGACGCAGCTGCCGGCCATGGTTCTTTTCGATGGCCGTCATGAAGCTGCGTTTGTTCTGGGTCGTCACCCGTCCGCCACCCACATCGTGAATCGCCGGTCCTGATGCTATAGAGCGTGCAGGCCGCCAGGAATTTAACCCGCCGGCTGGACTTCCGCCGCGACTCCGGCAATCCTGGCACGAGCTCCCGGCCAAGGAGAGTGGCATGTCCGCCGTCGCCCGCCCCCCGTCATTGCAATCCGTGTCGCAGCCCGCGCCGATCGACGACCCGTCCGTCGGTTTGCCGGCCTGGATCTATCACGACCCGGATTTTTTCGAGCTGGAGAAGCGCTCCATCTTTCGCACCAGCTGGCAGCTGGTATGCCATGGCAGCGATATCCCGAACCCCGGCGACTATCACTGTTTCGACCTGCTGGGCGAATCCCTCGTCTCGGTCCGCGGCCGCGATGGCGTGATCCGCAGCTTCCATAATGTGTGCCGCCATCGCGCGTCACGCCTGCTCGACGGGGAAAAAGGCCACTGTGGCGGACGCATCACCTGCCCCTATCACGCGTGGACCTATTCGCTCGACGGCCGGCTCATCGGCGTGCCCCATCGCGAAACGTTTCGCGACTTCAAGGCGGAACAGCATGGGCTGGCGCCGCTGGAACAGGAAATCTTCATGGGCTTCGTGTTCGTTCGCCTCGAACCCGGCCTGCCGGGCGTGGCGGAAATGTTCGCTCCCTACAGCGACGATCTCGCCGCCTATCGCCTGGAAGAACTCGTGCCCCAGGGGCGAGTCACTCTGCGTCCGCGCAACGTGAACTGGAAAAACATCGCCGACAACTATTCCGATGGCCTGCACATCGATGTCGCGCATCCCGGGCTCTCGCGGCTGTTCGGTCGCAGCTACGGCATCGAGGCGCAACCGTGGGCGGACAAGATGTGGGGCCATCTGCAGGAGGCGCCGAGCCGCAACTGGTCGGAGCGGCTGTATCAGAAGCTGCTGCCCTCGGTCGATTATTTGCCGCCGGAACGCCAGCGGCTGTGGACCTACTTCAAGCTCTGGCCCAACGTGGCGCTCGACATCTATCCCGACCAGATCGACTTCATGCAATTCATTCCCGTGTCCGCCACCGAGACCGTGATTCGCGAGATCGCCTATGTGCATCCCGATGCACGACCCGAAATGCGCGCGGCGCGCTATCTCAACTGGCGCATCAATCGGCAAGTGAACAAGGAAGACACAACTTTGATCGGCCGCGTGCAGGCCGGCATGAGTTCCAGCAGCTATACCGTCGGCCCGCTGAGCGAAAACGAAGTA
This sequence comes from Steroidobacter sp., assembly GCA_040509855.1. Taxonomy (GTDB): domain Bacteria; phylum Pseudomonadota; class Gammaproteobacteria; order Steroidobacterales; family Steroidobacteraceae; genus Steroidobacter. The sequence continues at coordinate 4,399 of JBEVKA010000477.1, read as the reverse complement.
TGCCTGCGCAGTTTCACCCGTCGCATGCACCAGATGATTCCGGAGAGCCGCAGTGCCCGCAAAGTATGATCGGAGGGGGCGTGTCGTAGGGGAGCGCTGCCCGGAGGGAATGCCGTGGTAGATGTCCTCATCGTTGGCGGCGGTCACAACGGACTGGTGTGCGCGAGTTATCTCGCCGCGGCGGGTTTGAAAGTCACGGTGCTCGAACGTCGCCACGTGGTCGGCGGCGCGGCGGTCACGGAAGAGTTTCATCCCGGGTTTCGCAACTCCGTCGCTTCATACACCGTGTCGCTGCTCAATCCCAAGGTGATTCGCGATCTGGATTTGCACTCGCACGGTCTGCGTGTCGTCGAGCGCGAGCTGTCCAACTTCCTGCCGACCGACGATGGGCGTTATCTCGCCACCGGCGGCGGCAGAACCAAACAGGAAGTCGCGAAGTTTTCTCAGAAAGATGCCGAGCGGCTCGATGCCTATGGCGAACGGCTGGACGTGATCGCCGATCTGTTGCGCGAGCTGGTGTTGCAGACGCCGCCGAACGTGGTCGACGGTGGCTGGCGCATGGCGCTGCCGGAGCTGCTGAGCGCGGCACGCATTGGCGGACGTTTCAGCAAGCTCGACATGGCCATGCGCCAGGAATTGTTGAGCCTGTTCGTCACCTCCGCCGGCGACTATCTGGACGGCTGGTTCGAGAGCACGCCGATCAAGGCCGTCTATGGTTTCGATGGCGTGGTCGGAAACTATGCGAGCCCTTATTCGCCGGGCTCGGCGTACGTGTTGTTACATCACGTCTTCGGTGAAGTGAACGGCAAGAAAGGCGCGTGGGGTCACGCCATCGGCGGCATGGGCGCGATCACGCAAGCGATGGCGAAGGCCGCCGCGAGTCGCGGCGTGGACATTCGGATCAACGCCGGGGTACGCGAAATCATTGTCGAGAACGGTAAAGCCGTCGGCGCGGTGACGGAGTCGGGCGAGACGTTTCGCGCCACCGCCGTCGTGGCGAACGTGAATCCCAAGTTGTTGTATACGAGCTTGATCGATGCGGGCGCCCTGCCCGACGCGTTCCTTCAACGCATCAACCAATGGCGCTGCGGCTCCGGCACTTTCCGCATGAACGTCGCGCTGTCCGAGCTTCCCGATTTCACGTGCCTGCCGGGCAAACAGCGCGCCGCTCATCACACCGCGGGCATCATCATCGCGCCTTCGCTGGCATACATGGAACGTGCGTACTTCGACGCGCGCACGGATGGCTGGTCGAAACAACCGATCGTCGAGATGCTCATTCCCTCGACATTGGACGATAGCCTCGCCCCCGCCGGGCAGCACGTCGCGAGCCTGTTCTGTCAGCACGTCGCGCCGAAGTTGCCGAATGGCGAGTCGTGGGACACTCATCGCGATACCGTCGCCGATCTCATGATCGAGACCGTCAACGCCCATGCACCCAACTTCAAAGCGTCCGTGCTCGGCCGCCAGATCATGAGCCCGCTCGACCTCGAACGAACGTTCGGCCTGATCGGTGGCGACATCTTCCACGGCGCGCTCACTCTGGATCAGATGTTCTCCGCCCGCCCGATGCTCGGCCACGGCAACTATCGTGGCCCGCTGGGTGGCTTATATATGTGTGGCGCCGGCACCCATCCCGGCGGCGGCGTGACCGGTGCTCCCGGTCACAACGCCGCGCGTGAGATCATCAGCGACTTTCAACGCAAGGTTCTGCGCCGGAGCGCGTAACGCCGCGCTCAGTCGATGCCATGGATCTTCATCGACACGAGCTTGTCGATGGTCAGGTTCTTGAGGCCGCGAGACTGCAGCTGGCCGATATATTCGGGCGTGACGCCGTGGATCCGGAACGCCACCAGTTGATCGAGCCCGACGCCGTCGTAGCCGCGCGCCTTCAGTTCATCCATCCACTCCGGCGTCGCGCCGTGGATTCTCATTGCGATGAGTTCTTTGCTCTCGGGTGTGTAACCCGCCAGGCGCACGCGCTGGACCATCTCCGGCGTGACGCCATGAATGCGGAATGCGATCAGCGTGCCGCTATCGCGCTCGTTCAAACCCACGGCCTTCAATCCTTCGATGAACTGCAGCGTCACACCGTGGATGCGGAATGCCATCAGCTTTTCGGTGTCCAGGTCTTGCAGATTCGCGTTCTTCATTTCGCGCGCGAAACTCAGGCTGACATCGTGAATGGCGAACGCCATCTGGTGGCGCTCGACGCCGCCAAAGCCCAGCGCGCTCATCTCCTGCGCATACTGAGCATCCGGAGAGAATTCAAACGACCCTGCCCCAGCGCTGTCGCGCATGACCCCATCGAAGTCGAATCTGCCGGCGTCCCGATTCACCGCGAAGCGCACGTCACGCGAACCCGTGCGGGAGAAATCCAGCCCCGCGAATTCGGTGCGCGACCAGTTGGTCGTGGTGTGGAATCGATGCGAGCCGCTGGCACCGTGCAACGAGAACATCACCGTGCCGGGAACATCGGAACGTTGCATGGCCCAGTCACCGCTGGTCCGCTCGCCCGCCACCGCGCCGGCCAACGCCGTCATGACGGCGGCGACGCCGATCATCATTCCCGCAGCCCACTGTCTACGCATCGTGTTTCTCCTCGCGTGATCTGTTTCAAATGATGTCGGCGTGCCGGAGCATCATCAGCTTGTCGATGGTGAGATCGCGAAAGCCGTGCTCGGCGGCGCGCTGAATGAACTCCGGCGTGATGCCCTGAGTCTTGGCCGCGATGAAATCATCGGCGTCGCGCACGTCGAGTCCCGTCTGTCGCAGCTCATGAATGTATTCGGGCGTGATGCCGTGAACCTTCATCGCGATGATGTGCTCGATACCGGCATTCGACACGAGGCGGCGCGTTTCCTGGATGTACTCGGGCGTCACGCCATGCACCTTCATCGCGATCAGCTGACCGATGTCAGGCCGCGGCTGCATGGCGCACATGACCCGGGCGTACTCCGGCGTAATGCCCTGCACTTTCATCGCCACCAGTTCATCGACGTCGAGATTGCTCAGCCCCGCGGCCGTCATGCCGTCGATATAAGAAGCTTGCTTCGCAGGTTTGGCTGGTTCGGCCGAACGCGCCGGTGGTTTCGGCGCGGCCGCTGGCGTCGCACGCAGTGCCGGGCGAGCCGCCGGTGCGGGCCGACTCGCTGGGGCAGCGACCGGTGCAGGCTCAGCCACAGGCGCAGGCTCCGCGACCGGCATTGGTTCGACGACAGGCGTAGGCGGCACGACCGGTTCTGGATCCTGAGCTGCCTGAGCCGCGGCGATACAAACATATCCTGCGAGCAGCGCCGTGACAGCGCCGAGGATGCCGACGCCTGCTCCGACCACACGCGAGCGAGCGGATGTTCCTTGCAGTCCCAGTAATCGCAGCACTCGCTCGGTCAGTGGCCCGCCATTCGCGGCCATCGCGATGGACGGCGACGCACGCCACGCTTCCATCATCGTGAGCGCTCGTGCGTAACTCACCGGCTCACCGCAAGCAACGAGCGCTTCGTGGTCACAACACACTTCGCGCTCGATCCGAATGCGGCGGCTGACCCACCACACGGCCGGGTGATAGAAGAGCACCATCTCGGCGGCGATCTGGAACAAATTCACGAAGGCGTCGCAACGACGGATGTGCGCCAGTTCATGAGCGATGATGGCCTGGAGCTGCTGCGGACTGAGTCCCGTCATTGCCTGCGCCGTCACCAGCACGACCGGTCGGAACCAACCGATCACCACCGGTGCGTCCAGCCAACGGCACTGTCCATAGCGAATGTGCTGTGTCAGCCCCATCCTTCGCTGCAGATCGAGACATTGGCGATAGATTTCATCGGACAGCGGCTCGATGTTTTCCCGCCGCGCCCGCGCCAGCCAGAGCAAGCCACCGGCTGTGCGCATGGAGAGCAACACCACGCCCACGAACCATGCCTGCACGAGCCAGAGCATCATGTCCGGGCGATGCGTTCCGGCTGCGATCGCCTGCACGAGGCTGGTCGATGTTTCTACTGCAGGATCGTTCGGAACATTCGTCGCCGGAATGTCGAATGCCGGTAGATCCGCACGATTGAGCGATATGAACGTGACGATGGGCGCGGCCATCATCAATACCAGCGTGGCTATGCCGAGCGCATAGCGAACATTGGCATTGCGACTCAGCATCAGCGACGCTGCAAACAACGCAGCGAGCGCCGCGCCCTGCCAGAGGAAATGCACCAACGTCCAACCGATGGCATGCAACGTTTGCGGCGAAAATGCGCTCATCGGTTTTTGCCCTCGTATTTGTCCAACAGACGCCGTAAATCATCCAACTCCTGCTTGGAGGTCGCGCGTCCTTCCAACGCATGCATCATCATTTCGCTCGCCGACCCGCCGAACACTTTCTTCAACACCTCGCCCGCGAGCTGAC
>JBEVKA010000476.1:0-5256 GCA_040509855.1 Steroidobacter sp. | reverse complement strand
TGAGAAACGACCCCACCCGGGGGTCGGTTCCGCCGTCAGCGCGGCTGCACGCCAAAGCTGCGATATAACGCGGCCGGTTCGTAAACTTTGCCGTCCTTTATTACCAGGTCGGTGTTTCTAATGTCGCTGATGCGCCGCGCCGGATCGCCATCCACCAGGATCACGTCGGCAAACTTTCCCGGCGCGATTGATCCGAATTCAGCATCGCGCTTGAGCACCTTGGCCGAATTGAGTGTCGCGATACGCAGCACTTCCGGCGCGGGAATCCCAGCCCGCACATACATTTCCAACTCACGATGCAGGGTGAAGCCCGGCATGTTGTCGGTGCCCGCGACCAGCGTGATGCCTGCGTCATATAAGCGCTTGGTCATTTTCAGCAACGCCTCGGCGGACGCTTTGTATCGTTCGCCACGCCCCTCCGGAATCGGCAGACCGCCGCTCAGCAGCGAACGCCGCACCTGCGGTGGCAGGCGGCTGGCGATCGGCGCGTACGCTTCGCTCATGACGCCGGCCCGGTTGGTGAACATCGAATAAAAGATCGTCACCGTCGGATCGACGACCGTGTGTTTGTCCTTCAACAGTTGAATGAATGAGCGGACCTCCGGCGAATCCAGATCCAGCGTCGCGGCACGTTCGCCCAAAGTCGTGAAGCGCGCCGGCGTGCGCGTGTCCTTCACTTCATCGAAAAAGAAATTCAGGAAAATAAAATTGACGTGATGGATCTCATCCGCGCCCGCTTCGACGAACTGGCGCGCATTCATGAATGCCGGCACGTGACCGGCGGCGCGCAGCCCCTTCTCATGCGCGAACTCGATGATGGTCGGCACCAGCTCGGGCTTGACCGAGCTGTAGATCTTCACCGCCTGATAGCCGAGCTTGGCGTAGTTATCGACAGCTGCTCGCGCCTCGGCTTCGGTATCGACCAGCACCTTGGTCGGGCCCGCGAACGGACCGGGACCATCGATGATGCCGGACATGGAAATGCGCGGGCCGATCTCCTCGCCCGCGTCGATCCGCTTTTTCATGGCCAGCAGCGCGTCGGTGTCATTCGCGAGATCACGCACGCTCGTCACGCCAGCGGCAAGATGCTGCGCCCCCTCGCCTTCTGACAGGTGCACGTGCATGTCGGCCAATCCTGGCAACAACGCGCGACCACGTGCATCGATGCGCTCGACGTTGGCAGGAAGCTTGACCTGACCATCCTTGCCCACGGCCTTGATGCGATTGCCCTCGATCAACACCGTTGTGCCCGGTGTGGACTTGCCGGTATTCGAATCGAACAGATTGGCGTTGACGATCGCGAGAGCGCCCTTCGGCTGCCGCGTCATTGCGCGAGTTTTTTCCAATGTGCGTACGTTGGCGCGAGTGTTCTGATACTCGAGCAGTTTGGCAGCGCTATCTTCCCAACCCTCGCGAATGAAGCTCGCCCAGCTGCTGACCGAAGCGAAGTAGCCGCCGTTCTCCTCCAGCCACACAGTTTCCGGAGCAAACCCGAGCCCCGCGATCTCGTATGCAATCACCTTGCGTGTGCCCGCGGGCCCGGTCAGCGAAAGTTCGCCGGCGCGTTCGAGCTGCGCATTACCTTCGGGCAGCAACGCGATCTGCCGGTTCGATGTTTTCAACAACGCCTGCGCCAGCAAAGCGTACTCTTCGGGCGCGCCGTTCATGCTCAGATAGAAAGCCGGTGCGGCCAGTTTCTTGTCGCCGTTCTCGGCGTTGTTCTTCCAGCGCGCCACGCCACCTTGCAACGTGAAGCTTTCGGTGACCGGCACTTTCAAATAATCGTTGCCGCTGATCTGTATTTCCACCGGCACGCTCGCGTCATCGACCTTGATGCGCGAAACGGTCTTGGGCCCGCGGCCCCGATCGTTGAACTCGAAATTGATCTCACGAACACCATCGGCGGCGACCGTCAACGTCTGCACGCCGGCGCGATTGCCGCCCAGGATCACCGTGTGTTTCACGGGCGACGCGGTCTGCGCCATCACAACCATTGGCGCGAGTAAAGCGATCAAAGTCAGAAAGCGCGGCATGCTGTGGTCCTTTGAAGTTCGCGAGCCGATGGAGTCTGCCAACATCCCGGTGCGCCGCCAAGCTCAGCCCAAAGTCAGCTAGCGCCCTTACCCAAGGCCAGATGCGATAACCAACATACCGCTGCACCCTGCGCGACGTTTTTCCTCAGGAGTCTTTCATGTCGCCCACGGATGCTCTGCCCCGCCTCGCCGGTTCCATCGCCTGTATTCTCGCCTGCGCCCACGCGTCGGCCGCGGACGGCGACAACGGCACAACTATCGAAGAAGTCGTCGTCACTGCGCTCAAGCGCAGCACGCTGCTGGGAGAAACACCCATGAGCATGCTCGCAGTTACGGGCGAAGCCATAAAAAATCGCGGCATCGACAATGTCGCCGACCTGCTGCGTGCAACGCCGGGCCTGAGCCTGGTGGATCAAGGCGCTGGTCAGAAGCGATTGGTGGTGAGAGGCGTGCAGAGTGCGGGCGAAGCTCAGACCGGTCTCTACTATGACGAGACACCCGTCAGCGGCGGCGCGCCGAGCACCACCAACGATGCAGGTCAACGCTCACCCGAGATGCGACTGTTCGATGTCGAACGCATCGAAGTCTTGCGCGGTCCGCAAGGCACGTTGTACGGATCGGGTTCGATGGGCGGCACCGTACGCGTGCTGTTCAACAAGCCGTCATATGAATTGGGTGCGACGGTCGACAGCAGTTTCGAGAGCACCGAAGACGGCGACACCGGCTATCAAGTGAACGCCATGCTCAACGCGCCACTGGTCGACGACAAGCTGGCGGCACGCTCGGTGTTCTACTACCGCGATCGCGGTGGATACATCGACAACGTGACGCTGGGTCGTGACGACGTCAATTCCGAGCTGTCACGCGGTGGTCGCGTGCTGCTTCGCTATCAGCCCACCGACAAAATGACGTTGGACGCCGCGGTCCATCTTCAAAGAGAGGATTCGTATGTATCAGCGTGGGAGTTGCCCGCCGGAACGTATCGAACTGCCGTACCGACACAACTGCCGGCGCGAGATGACTTCGAGCTCTACAGTCTCACATTGAACTGGGACTTGAGCTTCGCCACGCTCACTGGCGTAACGTCTCTGTTCAAACGCGATCTGGTCGTCGCGATCGATGCCTCGCGCCTGATGGCAAACTTCGGTCCGCTCGGCGCGCCGTTCCGGCCGGGCGTGCTGATGCAACCGCAGGACATCGAAGACCGCAGTCATGAACTGCGCTTGAGCTCAAACTCAGAAGGTCCACTGCATTGGACTGCGGGTATGTTCTACGAAGAACGCGAGGCATTCACGCTGAGCGAACAGCTCCTCGCCGATCCGGCGATTGGATTGCCACGCACTCCACGCAGCGTCGCCACGAGTCGCAACATCAATGACACGCTCGAACAGCGCGCTGTATTCGGCGAGATTTCCTACGATCTCACCTCGGCGCTCACGCTCACCGCCGGCGGCCGCTACTTCGACTACGAAAAATCCATCACCGGCGAAACCACGGTCGGCTTCCCACTGCTCGGCGCGGTCGTCACACCGCCGACCACGGTTGAATCCGATGAAGACGGCTGGGTATCCAAACTCAACGTCGCCTACAAAGTCGGCGACAGCGCGCTGTTATATGCACAAGCCAACGAAGGCTTCCGGCCGGGCGGCGCCAATCAAGTCATCGGCCTGCCTGCAGCGCTCACGCCGTATGAAGCCGACTCGCTATGGAACTACGAGGTCGGCGCCAAGACGCGCTGGCTCCGCGACTCGCTGATAGTAAACTTTGCAGCGTTTCGCATCGATTGGGACAACATGCAGGGCAATGGCCGCACGACCAACGGCGCGTTCAATTTCATCAGCAATGCCGGCGAGGCCCGCATCGATGGCGTCGAGTTGGAAACATCCATCATGCCTCTGCCCGGGCTGGAACTGTCGTTGAGCGGCACTTACACCGACGCGAAGTTGACTCAGGATCAGCTCGATCCGAACGTGAACGCGCCGGGCCGCGAGGGCGACCGCATTCCGAACGTGCCGAAACACGCCGCGGCATTCTCGGCCAAGTACGAATGGCCGCTGGTCGACGCGCTCACCGCGATGGTGCGCACGGATGTGAATTACGTTGGCTCGTCGGACTCGGAGTTCAGGCCCAACAATCCGTTCCTGGAGCATATCGACAGTTATACGCTGACCAATCTGCGCCTCGGCGTGCGCCACGATCTTGGCGGCTGGTCGGCACAGCTGTTCGTGAACAACTTGTTCGACGAAGTCGCGATCGGTCGCGTGCTATCTAATGCGTTCGGGCGGGATGTCACCTTTAGCGCGCCGCCGAGAACCATCGGTGTCGGCTTGAGCAAGGAGTTTTAAACCGTTACAGCGCGACCGCGAGCGAGACCAGGTAGGCACGGATCTCTTCGGCTTGCGCGGCTGTCAGCGTCGAGCCGAAACCGACCATGCCCTTGTCGGCGCGCACACCGTCGATGACGACCGACTTGAACGCGTCACGGTTGGCGATGGTTGAGGAGTAACGAAGGTCCGGAATCGCGGTCGTGCTGCTCGCAGCCGCGCCGTGGCAGGCCGAGCAAACGCGGTGGTAGTTGAGTCTTCCAGACTGGATGTCACCAATTGCGTTGGCGCGCCTGACATCCGGCGGCCGCCGCACAGTGCTGGCCAACAGTGCGGGCAATCGCGCTTTGCCGCCTAACTTGAACGCGAGCACTCGTCCGAATGGACTGCGTGCCTGCGTGCCGCCCAAGCCTCCGACAGCAGCGCCGCCGATGCCTGCCAACGTGGCGATGTATTGTTCGCCATCTAGCTCGAATGTGACCGGGCCACCGAGAATTGCGTTCTGCGCGTCGCCCGACCACAACCTCGCGCCGGTGTCGGCATCGTAGGCATTGAACAGGTTGTCGACCGAACCTTGGAAAACCAGGCCGCCCCCGGTCGTCAGCACGCCGCCATTGCCCAGCCGCTGATATTTCACTCGCCACACTTCGCGCTGTGCGACTGGATCCCAGGCGATCAACATCGCGCCGTTCTTACTCCTGGCGGCATCCTCCACGGTCTTGGCATTGGCCGGATCGCGCGAGATCGAGATACCCGTGTTCCAGGTGCGCTCGCGCAGCTCGAACGCGTCGTCATGTTTGTAATAGCTCGAGCTGTCCAGTGCCGGGATGTATGCAAGCTTGGTTTGCGGACTGAACGACATTGGAAACCAGTTGTGCGCACCCAGCGGCCCGGGCGAG
>JBEVKA010000475.1:0-8634 GCA_040509855.1 Steroidobacter sp. | reverse complement strand
CGAGCTCCATCGGCGCCTCCATGCAGCCTCATCGCGCGACTGCGCTATGCCGGCTCCATCGGCGCCGAAACCTGGTAAGTCTCCAGCACCGCGACGATATCGGCGATCGAGCGGCAGCGGAGCAACTGCAGGAGCTGCGGCGGCCCCAGAGGCAACCCCGTTGCATCCTGGATATCTGTCAGCGCGATAAAGAATCCAAGCGAGTCCACGATCTGCAATATCTCGGTCGCCGCAGTGATCTCGAATTCCTTGTTGGCGCATGCGGCCCTCATCGCATCGAGCACGGCTCGTTCCAACGACGAGGAAGGGTTGGGTATTGTTTCATTCACGTGATAGCTTCCGCTGACCATCGAACTCTCGCCATCTTTACTCCACTCAGGAACATTCGTCGACTGACATGACCGCGAATGGGTTCGATCTCGGATCACTCGAAAACGAGCGCGACATGGCCGCGCGTTTGAGTGACGCAGCGATTCAGAGCGGCTGTTCCAATGTATCGCTGGGCTTGCTGATTCGGGGGCGCCACTGCTTCGTCGCGTTAGACGATCGACTTCGTCCCATCGAAGACGCAGCAGGCCAACCCGTTCGAGCCGGCTGCCTCGCAAAGCCGTTGACGGCGACCCTGGTTGCGACAGCAGTCGAGGAGAAGCAGCTGGACTGGGCGGCGCACGTGAGCGAAACAGTTTCATTGGACGGCGACTGCGGACGCATCCTCAGCGGTATCTCCATTCGCCAGCTGCTCAACCATACTCACGGACTCGACGCGTCGGCACTGGAGCGAATGCCGAGGACCGATACGGGTCGGTTGGATATTTCGGAGCTTTGCAATCAGCTTGCGCCGCTGCCGATCTCCACGCCGGGACGGTTGCACAGCTACACCAACGCCGGCGCCTGGATTGCGGGAGCGTTGCTGGAAAGTATCTACGGCAAGAGCTATCTCCAGCTGCTGTCCGAAAAGCGCATCGCCGACCTCAAGCCTGGCGCAGCGGAACTTCACGACGATCGTGTCTGCCCCGCGACTGGCGAAGCGCTCACGCTCACACTCGCCAGCTGGCTGCTGTTCCTGGAAAGCCATCTCCACTCGCACGCATCGTTGCGAGCCGATCCGGTATCTCTACCGGGATGGAGCCCCACCGAGCAGGCAGCGTGTGGCGGTTGGAAGTCCTATGGCAGCGGCTGGTTCGGTCACAATGCCGACCTGCCGGAGAGCTCTGCGTTGCTCAGGTTCAATCCGGAACGGGAAGTCGCGATCGTCCTCAGCTCGCCCGGTCACGGCGCGTTCTTTGCGTTGGCCATGCTGTTCGGCGCTTTGCTGCCAGAGTTCGCCAATCTCAGACCGCCGCGCCTGCTCAAGCCGCAGGAGTGCACACAGCTCGAACTCGCTGCATACGCCGGTGCTTACTCTCGATCGCGAGACACGGTGCAGGTCGATGCGACCGAGCGCGGGACTTTGTCGTTTTCGATGCGAGGCCGATCCGTGGAGCGCGAGATCGCGCCTCATGCGTTGCGCGCGGCCGAGCATCGTCTGTTCATTCCAGAACCGCGCGACATCCCCGAGTTCGCCTTTCTCCAGTTCGTCGCATCCAGTGAGTCGCAGAGCTTCGACTATCTCTGGAATGGCAAGCAGCTCTGGCGTCGTCGCTGACCCGCAGTTCCATCGTTGACATGACATGTGCCGAATCGCCGCAATGGCCGTTCGAGCTGCGTGCGATCAAAGACTTGCGAAATTTCTACATGCAAGGGCCTGTCACGGACGAATCACACCTCGCCGGCCCTGAAATATCGCTCGCGAGCATCGGATCACCGCGTATTTCATGGCAGATCTGGCGATCTGCCGCGCGCTCGCCCAGTGCGATTTTACTAGTCGGTGCAATTGCGCGATCACGGTGGATTGCGCTACTAATCGTCCCCCAACAAAGTATTCCAAAGGCGGGAGCAGCAGCAAACACACTACAAAGGTGTTTCGTTCTTCCTATTGATGTCAGAGCGCTGCCAAAGGATATGAAGGGATATATCGCGCAGCGCATGTGAGTTTGTCGGCACGCCCATGCTCAGCGATGCCGACGACCAGTGAGTGTCCAGGACGGATCTATACGGGAGTCTCGAAGGTGAAAAACGTCATCTTGGCAAGTCCATTTCAATGCCGCATGTGGAACCTACACGACCGCATCGATTGTCACATCAACGAAAAAACCTGTAAGGCTGAGATCGACAGCATGGCCAAGCATGGTCAGTTGGTCCCGACGCTGGGCCGTCCTCTGCATCGAGATCCCAACTACAAGATCGAGCTCATTTTCGGCGCCCGTCGCCTGTTCGTCGCACGCCATCTCAACAAGCCCATCCTGGTCGACCTGCGTGAGATCTCCGATCAGGAGGCCATCGCCGCCATGGACATCGAGAATCGTCATCGCAAGGACTTGAGCGTCTACGAGCGCGGGCTCAGCTATGCACGATGGCTCAGGGAAGGTCACTTCCGATCGCAGGAAGAGATCGCCCGCAGCTTGAAGCTGTCTGCGTCGCAGGTATCGCGCATGCTCAAGATCGCGCAGCTGCCCGCCGCCGTCACCGGTGCTTTCGATTCACCGCTCGATCTGTGCGAGTCGTGGGCGCTATGCCTCGTCGAAGCACTCGAAGATCCGCACAGGAGACAAGCGACGCTGCGGGAAGCGCGTGAGATTGGGAATATTAACCCACGCCCCGCGGCAGCGGAGGTTTATCGACGCCTGCTGGCCGCATCGGCCAAGGGTCGCAAGGTGGCGAAAAAATCTCACGACGAAGTCGTCAAGGACTCCAGCGGCGAGCCGCTGTTCAGAATCAAGCAGGCGTCGCGCTCGATCTCATTGGTGATACCGACGGAGAAGGTCTCCCACGAGGCCCTCGCGAACATTCGAAACACACTCGCGCAGCTGTTGGAGTGTGAGAGCGCCCGAGCCACGGCCTCGAACGAACACCGACCTTCCAAGGACTGGCGACATGGAAGCTCTTCGGCGCTCGCGGAATGTTCCGCGACGACCGCTTGAGACATCGGCGAACGAGAATGGGCCCGCGCCGCGTTAATGCGGCGCCCGTGATTCCTCAATTACGCACGCTCACTCGAACAGGCTCACGATGCTCTGGTACTTTTCGACGTACCAGCGGTTTTCGTTGTTGTATCTCGGGATCGACACCGGACGGACCGCCGTGCCCTCCGCTTTCCAGACACACGGACACTTCACCGCAGCCCCGGCGAGCTGTTCGCCCGGGCGGCTCAGCTCATCGAGCCTGACCTTCATTCGAGTGAGGACTCGGTAGAGCTTGGTAACGTTACGGGGTCCGCCGTTGTACGCGGCGACTGGAAAGATACCGAGCACGGCCGGATTGGCACGATAGGCAACGCGAATGTCCGACCGCATCCCCGCCAGTTCGAGATCGAGCAGGCAGATCGCCGCTTTCATGGCGTTCAGCAGATTGGTCGCGCCGCTCTCGAACACCGGATCGAGCTTCGCGCCACGGCAGCGCCGGACCACGAGCGAGTACGTGCCGTTGCCCCGGCGGTTGGTGAATTGCATCGGCCCCAGCGCGTTCGCGCTCGATACGCTGTACCGATACGCCTCCTCCTGCTTGAGCCCGTACTGACTCAGCACTTCGTCGAAGGCGACCGCATCCTTCTCTATGTAGTCGGCATCGTCGGTCTGCTCGATGACCGCAAGCGTGGTGATGACCGAGACGGGAATGGCATCCGCCAGCAGCTCTCCGGGAAAAGCGACGCTGCGCACCTGCGCGAGACGCAGCTCCTCGATTGCCTTGCGAGCCGTGGCGACCAGAAACTCTTTGCCGCCGCTGACAAAACCCGGATCGAAGGTGTCTTCGGTGAACGGCAGATAGACGATCGGCTTCGCGGTCTTGGCGAGCGCGCGCCACTGCCTGCGCTTGAGAAGGTTGTTGTCGAACACGGGAAACTTGCGGCCGTACACTTTCAAGGGTTCACCGTCCTGGGAGAAGGCGAACATCAGCCGCTCGGCGCCGGTGCCTTTCACGTGCCGCGCCTGGATACCGGGTGTGAGGTTGCGAAAGGGCAAGGGCTTGCGACCGGGTTTCCACTTGATCGGCGGACGCGGCAGCTCGATATGGGCGACGGCCCACTCCTGCTTCGCGTCGTTCCACAGCGCAAAGGCCACCGGGCGACCGCGGAGGACCTCCCTCTTGCCTTTTCCGGTGAAGAACCATTGCAGTTCGACGTCACGCAGCAGGGTCTGCGCTTCGGCGACCAGATCGTGAATCACCTCGTGAGGAAGGCGGCGGCCTTGGACGACGACCTCCTCGGGACGACCCTGATCGGGTTGCTCCGACTCGGCAACGGGAAGTGGAACCTCGCCCTCTTCCTGCTTCGAGCCTTCGTCGGTGGGGGGAGCCGCTTCCTCGAGCGAGGCTGCCACCTCCGCCGGGGCGGGTTCTGCGTCGATCAGCGTCGGCTCGTTTTCATCGGCGTCCCCACCCGTGGTCGCACATCCAGCACAGAACAGGGATACCAGTACCAGGCTCAGCGCAGCCTTTTTCATCATGCTCATCTATTTCGTGACTTTTCGGTCGCAGGTTCAATGATCGGCCGCCCGGACCGGGCCTGGCAAGTTGGTATCATTTCCACCGACAGTCGGGGAAACGACTTTCCGCGGTCGGCATACTAAAAGACGCAGCCGTGGAATGGTATGGCTGCGTCTTCAAGGGGACGCCGAGCGCCCCCTCCCCGCGATTTCTTAGAAGGTGCCGGAAACCGTGAAACTCTGACCACCGGTTGCGTACGTTACAGAGTACGTATCGCCGCTGGTCGGGTGCACCGTACCTGTGCCGCTCATTTGAGCGGCAAACGTTCGGTTGGTGGATGCCCCCAGCGTCTGCCCTGCCGCCAGCGTGTATTGATAGGTGATGGCAGTCGACGTGCTGTTGCTGCTCTGAGCGATGCCGGAGCCGACGGTGTTGTACTGCCCGGAGAAGCTGATGCCGGTGGTGCGTTGAACGACGATCGTCACCGACAGCGCGGTCAGCGTTCCCGTGTTGGCGATGCGCAGTTGCTCTTCGACAAAGTGGCCGCTGCTGCTCGCGACCGCCGGCGTCACCGTGACAGTTCCGTTGCCGCCTGGCGTGGTCACCGTGAGTGCGACGGTGGTGGTGCGCGTAGTCGTACCTGAAGTGCCGGTAATGGTGATCGTGGCTGCACCTGCCGCCGCCGTGCTGGATGCTGCCAATGTGAGCGTCGAGCTGGTACCCGTCGCAGATGCAGGGTTGAAGCTGGCGGTGACGCCACTCGGCAAGCCGCTGGCGGTCAGCGCAACCGCGCCGGTGAAACCACCTGAGCGTGTAATTGCAATCGATGCCGTGCCACTCGCGCCACGCGCAACGGAAAGCGTGCCTGGAGACGCAGTGATGGAAAAATCCTGGGTCACGGCCGTAGTGGTCGCGTTGACGGCCGTGCTTGCCGACGATTGTTTACCTGAAGCGTCCTGAGCGACGACGGTGTACGAGTACGTCGTGCTTGGGGTTCGTCCCGTATCCGTGAACGTGGTTGAGGTCGCGCTACCTGCCAGCGTCGTGCCACGGAAGATTTGATATCCGGTCACGCCCACATCGTCAGTGGATGCATCCCACGCGAGCGAAACGGTCGAACTCGTCGTGCCCGTCACGCGAAGATTCGCGGGTGTGGTCGGTGGCTGAACATCTACGACTCCGCCGCCGGGTTCGCTTCCAAACACACGCGTACCGTTGTCATAGACCGGGATGCGCTGTACCAGCACGGGCGTCGATCCAGGCGTTGTTGACACGCCCGAGAACGACCAGTCGTTACTGGGATCCCACGCACCGGCGCTCGCGATTCGGAACTGCACTTCCTTGCGATAGTTCTGCTGGCCGCCCGGATAGATCTTGGTGCCGTTACAGCTCACCGTGACGTAGTAGATGTTGCCCGAGTGCTGCGTGGGACCGGTCGGCGGCAGGCACTGGTTGAAGTTCGCGGTCAATGTGATCTGAGCTGGAGTGACGCCGGCTTCGAGCGTGAAGTAATAGCGGAACGCGAGCCGATCCGTGACGCGCGCCGGCCACCCGGACTGATTGTTGAGAAACAGCTTGATCTCGGTGAAGTTGGAACCGGTGGCGTTGATGGAGGCCTCGGGGAAAATTTCGTTACCAACGACCTGCTCCGGCGTTGGGAAATTGGCGAGCGGCGTGCCGCCAAACTCACCCACGAGACGCGCAAGCGCGCTGGTGAAGCCGGCGTTGTAGTCGGTGGCCACCTCGTTCATGGTGAAGTCCGACCGATCGTCGGTGTACTGATCGTTGGGCGACGTCGGGCCGCCGACCAGTGCCCCATAAAGAATGTGACGGCTGATGGTCGGGCTGGTGATCTGGTCCGTCCACGAGCCGTGCGCCGTGCGATGGTGCGGATTGCGAGGCGGATTCGTGCCGAAGCCCACCACGAAGCTGCGATTCAACGGATTCTGCCCGAGCGCGTAGTTGATCTGGCTCACGGCAAAGTTGTGATAGCGAGCTTTCAGCGTCGCATCGGTGATGGCATCCGAATAAACGAGTGCGGCGAACGCGGTGTTCGCCGCGTAGCGCAGCGATCCCCAGCGGTCGAGCACAGCCTGTCCGCCCGGGCTGTAGTTGACGCGTGTTCCATCCGCTCCGAGCGCGGTGCCACCCACCGTCCACCAATTGAGCCAGCGCTGTGAGTCGTCGTGATAGCGCGCGGTGCCGGTGAGCTTTGCGAGCAACACATAGCTGCCATAGGATTTGTCGTCCCACGCATGGGTCCATTTGTATGACTTGACGGTGGTCTGCTGCTGATTCGAAAGGTTGGCGTAATAACTTTCCGCCTTGGTCAGAAACTCGGCCTCGTTGGTGGCGCGATACAACCAGATCGCGCCCCACACCAGCTCATCGTTGAACCCGCTCCAGGAGTTGTAGAACGACGCCGCATCGGTGATGCAGTCGGAATACTTGCCCCGGAAATTGTCCGCGAATGAATAGAGCTGTCGCGCGTGCGTGAGCAGCGTGTTTGCATATGTTGGATCGGTCGGCCGGAATGCGATGGACGCGGCCGCGAGTGCCGCTGCTGTCTCGCCCGCCAGGTCCGAGCCTGGGCACGACGTGGTGACGCGGAAAGACGGCCTCGCCATCTGCATGACTTCCGCCGGGCCCCACCAGGCGTGGTCCGGACCGCCCGCGCCGATTTGACCATACAACTCGTTCGGCGCCGTATGCGCTCTGATGAAGTAGTCGGTCGCCCAACGTAGTTGATCGAGCGCTTCATCGAGTTGACCGATCTGCACGTAGCTGGCGCGATACTCGACGATTCCCCAGGCAAGCATCGTGGCGCTCGCGGCCATGGGCAGGCCAAATTTCACATGGTCGCCCGCGTCGTACCAGCCGCCGGTGAGATCGCGGCCAACATCGGAGCCGTCCTGCAGCCCCGAGTCGCCACGCCAGTTCACACGATTGGAAGCCGGCAAGTCGCCCGAGCGCTGTGCTTCATAGAAGAAGAGCGACTTCTGTAACGCTTCGGCGTAGTTGAATGTTTGCGCCAGCAGTGGCGGCGCGAAGAGAACGGAGCACACCACAATGAAACGCGCGGCGCGCACCAGCCAAGGCACTCGTACATCCATGTCTCCACGCTCCATAAAATAAACGGATACCAGCGCGCCAATGCGCCGCTCCGCTCGTGGCGAGACTCGATCCCCCATATACGCAGCACCAAACTTACGCCTTGTGACATCGCTGTCAAGCCCGGATTTCGGGTGACTCGAAACTGAATGCGCAGCGGCGCCGAAGGAGAACGGCATGACGTCACGGGTCTACATTCTTGGCGGCTACCAGACCGACTTCGCCGACAACTGGGCGCGCAGCGGCGTGGAGATCGCCGATGGCATCCGCTCCACCATCATGCGCGGCCTGGCCGAAACGAATCTCGCTCCCGCCGATATCGAAGTCGCTCACATCGGCAATTTTGCCGCCGAGCTGTTCTGCAACCAGGGCCATCTGGGCGGTTTGTTTGCAGCCAGCGATCCAGCATTCGCCGGCATCCCAGCGTCACGACACGAAGGCGCGTGCGCTTCAGGAAGCCTGGCGCTACTCGCTGCCAGTGCTGAAATCGAAGCAGGACGTTACGGGCTTGCAGCCGTGCTCGGCGTCGAGCAAATGCGCAATGTGCCGGGCGAACAGGCGGCGAAGCTCATCGGTGGTCCGGCAATGTGGAACGGCCACGAATATCTCGATGCGCGCTATCCGTGGGTGAAAGTTTTCAGCGACGTCGCCGACCAATACGATCGTCGTTACGGCTTGAAGCAAGAGCATCTGTCGCGCATCGCGCAGATCAATTTCGAGAACGCCAAACGCAACGCCAATGCACAGACCCGCCGTTGGACGTTCAAGGAGAACAGCTTCAGCGAAGACGACGTCGACAATCCCATCATCGAAGGCCGCACTCGCAAGCAGGACTGTGGCCAGATCACCGATGGCGCCGCGATCGTATTTCTCGCCTCCGCAGAACGCGCGCACGAGTACGCCAAACGGCTGGGCATCGCCCTCGACTCATTGCCGTATATCAAAGGTTGGGGACATCGAACGGCGCCCATCACCTACGCCGCCAAGATCAAAGCCAGCGAA
>JBEVKA010000474.1:0-3894 GCA_040509855.1 Steroidobacter sp. | reverse complement strand
CTCGCATGGCATGACCGACACCGCGCAGGTGCAGGCGATCTTCCAACCTGAGCGTCTGGCGCGCATGGCCAGTGGCCTGCCGAAGGTAGAACAACTCATCGCAGACAGTCAGGTCATCCGCTGGGGTGACCATGACTGGACGGCGCTGGAGACCAACGGCCACGCCGAAGGTCATTTGTGCTTGTCCAATCCAGTGCTGAAAGCGCTAATCAGTGGCGATCAGGTGCTGCCAACGATTTCATCCAACATCAGTTTCATGGTCGGCGGCCACGATGCGAATCCACTCGGCTCGTATCTCTCATCGCTGCAGCGGCTGCGAGCGCTGGACGAGGGCACGTTGGTGCTGCCATCGCATGGCGTGCCGTTCCACGGTCTGCGGCAGCGGATCGACGATCTGACCGGCCATCACCTGGAGCAGCTGGACAAACTTGCGGCCGCATGTGTCGAGCCCAAGCTCGCGGTGGAGGTGTTGCCACTGATGTTTCGTCGCGAGCTGAAGGGCATGCACCTGATACTGGCCATGGGCGAGGCGCTGGCGCATCTGGAATATCTGGTGCATGAAGGGCGGCTCCATCGCGAGCAGGTTGGCGATCGGTTCAACTACGTCAATCTTTGATCGGCGTCGCACCGACGATCTTGCCGACCTTGGCCTGATTGCTCACATGCAACTCCACTTCGCGCTCGAAGCGCAGCGTGCCGTTCACTTCCGCGCCGGCCTCGATCACGACCTTGGGCACGCGCTTGTTGCTGAAGATGTTGAAGTTGGGCTTCTCCACCAGGATGCCACCGTCGACGCGTGAGCCGGCGCCGATGGTGATGTCGCCGTTGACGGTCTTGATGCCGTCGCCGATGCGCGCATGTTCGAGCTTGATGGTGCCGTTGACGTTCTCTACTTTGCCGTCCACGACCGCGTCCTGCTCCAGCCGGATTCCGCCGTTGACCGAAGTGACATTGCCGTTGGCCTGCGCGCGCTCATGCATCTTCACGTCGCCATTGACGACTTCGATGGATCCCGCTTTGACGCCGCTGTCGAGCGTCACGCTGCCATTGACCGATTCGACGCTGCCGACGGTGGAGTCGCGGCCGACGCTGATCGAGCCGCTGACGGTCTCCACGTCGCCGGCGGTGACCGAGTTCTCGATGCTGATCGAGCCATTGACGGTCTCGATGGAGCCCACCTGCCGGCCGCTCTCGACGCGGATCGAGCCGTTGACCTTCGATATATCGCGGTCGTCCGCGAGCAGCATGGGGCTCGCCAGCGTCAGCAACAGGACCGTGGGCAGCAGGAAGGTCGCGATCGAGGCTTTCATGTCACTCTCCGTGCGGTTGTTTTGCTATTAGGACGCGAGCGAGGAGCAAAGGGTTGCAATCCACTGTCGGCAGAAATGCGAACCCTGGTGTATCGTTTCGTCCCGTTACGCCTCGGCCCGAGGCCGGCAGATGCTCCTGCATTGCCGGCATTTCCGCCGGCGGTCCCTGGCGATTTGTATCGGATAACTCAATGCTACCGACTCCCCATTTCTCCGATCCCGCGCAGGTGATCCAGCTGGCCATCGGGCCGGTGTTCCTGCTGACCGCGGTCGCGGCGACGTTGAATGTACTAGCGACGCGCATCGGACGCATCATCGATCGGGCACGCGTGATGGAGGACCGGCTGGAAACCGCCGGGCCGGAACAATCGGAGGAATTGCATCAGCGCCTGCGCGTGCTCTCCAAACGTGCGACGTTGATGAATCGCGCCATCGGCCTGTCGGTGATGTCTGGCCTGTTGGTGTCGCTGGTGGTCGCAGCCCTGTTCCTGAGCAACTCACTGCGCATCAACCTGGCGGCGCCGATCACAATCACGTTTGTGGTGGCGCTGCTGAGCCTCGCCGCGGGGCTGGTTTATTTCCTGCGTGAAGTCATTCTCGCCACCAGCTCACTGACTTTCGGCGGGGTGCGGCGAAAGCCGCCCGTCGCCAAACCATGACATGGTGCGATGACGCCGCATGTAACTAATGGACCAAAAGTGTCTCCCGCGGATGAGGGGAGATGTCGCAGATCTGCGTATCCCCCGATTCCGTGATCCACTGCACAACTTCACGCTCACAGCCCCCGGCATCATGCCCGGCACATGATCCAGCAGCCGCCAGAAATCGTGGTTCAGCCAGATGCGTTCCGCGTCTCCAACGAATCCACTCTCCTTGCTTGCGAGCTGCGCGGCGCATTGGCTGTGTGCGTTTATGACGATACCCAGCCGGCCGGCGGACTGCTGCATCTACGCTACGTCGCCATCGCGAACGATCAGCCGCTGGATCTCACCGACAACACGCTGAGCTCGGACCTGCTGTTGATGGATCGTTTCTGCAAGGAGCTGCGCTCGACCGGCGCACGCAAGCAGAGCTGGCGCGTCAGCATCTTCGGTCACACGCCCGATCTACCGGGCATGGAAGGTCCGGCCGCGACGGTAATCGATCTGGCGAAAGCGTATTTCGCCGACGCGCGCCTGCCGGTGGAATGCAAAGAGTTCAACCGCCCGATGGGCTTGTTGGTGCGCTTGGATCCGCGCGCCGGGCGCATTTGGGTGAACGGCACGCCTGGCACCGCGCCGAACGTGCGACAGGGCACACCCGTCTAATTACGAGTCGCGCTCGTCGAGCGCCACCGTTCGGTACATGGATGTACCAGCCGCTGCAGGCGGCACGAGGGTCGCGGCCGGTGAATGCTCCTTGCAACACCGGCATTCCCGACGTCCATGTCGGTCAGCAGGAGGCCCGATCCCGAGAATAAAGTAGACTCGGCGGCGCCGAGCATCACTACAACAGGCCATAATGTCGACCGACGCCTCCGTTTCGCCGGCGCCTCCTCAGCGCTGGTACAGCTCGCTGTATGTCCAGGTTCTGATCGCCATCGCGATCGGCGTGCTGCTCGGACATTACTTTCCCGAGACCGGCACGCAGTTCAAGCCGCTCGGCGACGGCTTCATCAAGCTCATCAAGATGATGATCGCGCCCATCATCTTCTGCACCGTGGTGACGGGCATCGCCGGCATGGAGAACATGAAGGCGATCGGCAAGACCGGCGCGCTGGCGTTGTTGTATTTCGAGATCGTCAGCACCATCGCACTGATCGTCGGGTTGGTGATCGTCAACGTGGTGCAGCCGGGCGCCGGCATGAACGTGGATGTGTCGCAGCTCGACGCGAAAGCCGTGGCGACCTATGCCAAGGCGGCGGAACAGCAGAGCGTCATCGACTTCCTGCTCAACGTCATTCCCAGCACCATCGTCGACGCGTTCGCCAAAGGCGACATCCTGCAGGTGTTGCTGTTCTCGGTGCTGTTCGGCTTCGCGCTGCATTCGGTTGGCGAACGCGCGCGGCCGATCTTCGATTTCGTCGATCGTTTCGGCTCGGTGATGTTTCGTATCGTCGGCATGATTATGCGGCTGGCGCCGATCGGTGCGTTCGGCGCCATGGCGTTCACCATCGGCCAGTACGGACTCGCGTCGCTGGCGTCGCTCGGCAAGTTGATGGCGTGTTTCTATGCCACGTGCCTGTTGTTTGTTTTCGTGGTGCTGGGCGCGATCGCGCGGCTGCATGGTTTCAGTATCGGCCGCTTCGTTCGTTACATTCGCGAGGAGCTGTTCATCGTGCTCGGCACGTCGTCCTCCGAATCGGTCCTGCCGCGCATGATGGCGAGGATGGAGCAGGCTGGCGCCGCCAAGCCGGTGGTCGGCCTGGTCATTCCCACGGGTTACTCCTTCAACCTCGACGGCACGTCCATCTATCTCACCATGGCCGCGGTGTTCATCGCGCAGGCCACCAACACGCCCATGACGCTGCTCGATCAGCTCACGCTACTCGGCGTCCTGTTACTGACCTCTAAAGGTGCAGCAGGCGTGACCGGCAGCGGCTTCA
>JBEVKA010000473.1:0-5984 GCA_040509855.1 Steroidobacter sp. | reverse complement strand
CGCTTGCTTGTTCGATTCGCTCGCGATGCTGTATTTCTTCTTCGGCGAGGGCGTGCAACCGCAATGGGTGATCGGTGTGCGCAGCTCGCCGGAATTCGTGGCGCACTCCTGGATACAACATCGCGCCACGGTGCTCAACGACAGCGTCGAGCGCGTGTCCGTGTACACACCCATCATGGCGGCATAGCAGGATGCTGCGATTCATCGCATTCGTTGGCGACGGCTCGGAAGCGGCCCAACATGCGATGACGCGATTCACCGCGAGACTGGCGACCCAGCCGGCGTGGAGCGGCGTCCCACTCAGCCTGAGCGCTTTTGTGTACTTTCAAACGGCACAGCGCGACGCCGAGGTGCGAATATTTCCTCGCCACGACGGCGTCATCCTCGGTCGCGTCTTCAATCAGCCGGGTAGCGATGAAAGCGTGCCCACGGCCATCGAGCTCGATGTGGATCTCGCGGCGACGATCGTTCGCACCGCCGGTCGCACACTGATCGATCGCTACTGGGGGCGATACGTCGCGTTCTTGCACGACCGCGAGTCGCACGGCACTCATATCGTGCGTGACCCGACTGGTCATCTGCCGTGTTTCACGTTCTCGACTCAGGGCGTGAGCATCTATTTTTCCGATATCGAGGATTGCCTGGCGCTCGCCGTCGGCAAGTTTTCCATCAACTGGCGCTTCGTGGCGGCGTATCTGTGCAACTGGCGGTTGCAGGGACGCGAAACAGGCCTGGCCGAAGTCGTCGAAGTGCAGGCCGGCGAATGCGTGACCCATCGCGCCGACGGGCGTACCGAGTGCTCGCTGTACTGGAATCCCATCGACATCAGTCGCACGCAACCCATCGAGGACTTCGAGGATGCCGTGGCCGAGCTGCGACGGACGACGCGAGCCTGCGTCTGGGCCTGGGCCTCGTGTTACCCGAGCATCGTCCATTCGCTGTCGGGTGGACTCGACTCTTCCATCGTCCTGAGTTGTCTGCGCTCGGCGCCGTCGCGTCCGGCAGTCACCTGCGTTCATTACTTTCACGATGCGACCACGGATGTGGACGAGCGAGCGTTCGCGAGAGAGGCGGCGAGTCACTTTGGTTGTGAGCTGGTGGAGCGACGGCTGGATGCGTCGGGCGTCAAGCTCGATGCAGTCTTGAATGTATCGAAGTTTCCGCGACCGGCCGTCTATCAATATTCCGTGCAGCACGCCGGATTCGAGAATGACCTGGCGGTTCGCACCGGCGCTTCGGCGATCTTCAAAGGCATCGGTGGCGATCAGGTCTTCTTTCAGGGCCAGGGCGCACTCGCAGTCGTCGACTATATATATGCGCGCGCGTTCCGCCGAGCGTGGCGACTCTCTACGCATATCGCTCGCGCCGAGCGCTCGACGGTATGGTCGGTATTCAAGTTGGGATTGATGCGCGGCTTGATGCAACGTCGCTGGAATCCGCTCGAGGAAGTTGGCCACCATCAGCGGCTGGTACGCGCCGAGGTCGTCGATTCGGTGCGCAGGGACCAGCGCTGGATCCATCCGTGGCTGCGCTCCATCGACGGTATCGCCGAAGGCAAGCTGCGTCATGTCGAGACCCTGTTGGTCCCGTTCGACTATTACGATCCGCTGCGTCGCCTGGTCGCGGCGGAGCGGGTGCATCCGCTTTTGTCTCAGCCGGTGATAGAGACTTGCCTGCGCACACCGACGTATTTCATGGCGGCGGGAGGCAAGGATCGCGCGGTTGCACGAGCGGCCTTCGCTTCGGATCTGCCCCGAAGCATCGTGGCCCGCCAGGGCAAGGCGGGGCTCGACTCTTATCTACAGCAGCTGCTGCAAGGAAATCTGCCGTTCCTGCGTTCGCTGCTGCTGGACGGGCATCTGGTGCAGCAGCAGCTGTTGGATCGCTCTCGAGTCGAAGCCGCGCTGATGGGACCGAGGCCGCAATTGCGTCGGGAGTTGGGTGAGTTGTTCGTATATCACCTCAGCACGGAAGCCTGGCTCAGAAGCTGGTCGACGGCGTGAAGGAGCGCGCGATGGGGCGGCTAGCGCTGATGGTTTGCATGCTGCTGTCGTTGACCGGCTGCACGCGCGATGCGGTCGAGACGCCGGTGCTGGGGCCGATCGAGAAGTCGAAGATCGATACCATCGTCGGCGAGCACGACGAATGGCAGGCCGGCACCCACTACGAAATCGTGCAGCCGCCTTCGGGCATGATCGAGCCGGCGGGCAAAGTCACTGTCGTGGAGTTCTTCTGGTACGGCTGCCCGCATTGCTACACGCTGGAGCCGCATGTCGTGCTCTGGAACCGTCGCAAGCCGGCGAACGTCGAGCTCAATCGAGTGCCCACGACCTGGGGCCAGTACGACCGTCCGCACGCTCGACTCTTCTATACCTTGGAAACATTGGGCCGCGGCGATCTGCACGCCGAGATCTTCGACACCATTCATGCGCAGGGCAATCGGCTCGCCGCGAGCGACGAGCAGGAGACATTGCGACTACAGGTGGAGTTCGCGAAACAGCACGGCATCGATGCGCAAAGATTTGTCGACGCATACAACTCGGACGCAGTGGCGGAACGTTTGCGCAGCGCCGAGCAGCTGCTGGCGCACTATCGGGTCGACAAGTTGCCCACGCTGGTGGTGCATGGAAAATACAAGACCGATGTCACGCGCACTGGCCGCAGCGGCGAGGCGCTCATGCGTCTCATCGGCGATCTCGCGGCTCATGAGCAAATAAACCAATAAACCGGCGCCAATCATTCGCTCGCTTGCCCCAGACTATGGGCCGCGGCAGTACCGCTATTGACTCCCGTACTGTGCGTGACACCCTCGGGTAAGGGAAAAAGCCCGTTGGAGGGAAATATGAAACGCGAGGAAACAATCGAAGTGGTCGATCTGGGCGATGCCATGGTCGAGACGCGGCAAGGATCGCCGGCGGGCTCGTACTTCGACAGCATTCATTTCCTGGGCTCGTGGCCCGGCTGAAGGCGAGCGCTCGCGGCTACAGCGATCCGGTGGCCTGGATGAAGAACGTCCGGCCGGTCAGGTCCGCTTGTGAGAAGTCGAAACCGACCGAGCCGCTCGCGACCGAGAACGGCGGCTGCTGATCGAGCAGATCGGAGACGCCGATCGCGAGCGTGATGCGGTCGCCGATGTTTCGGGACAGGTTGAGATCCCACACGGCTCGCGCGGGGATTCGCTGGCCAGTGGTCTTGCCGAGCACGGGATCGTAGTCCGCGTACGAGGAATGAAAGCGGCAGAGCAGAGCGGCTTGCGTATCGAAGCCGCGATAGGTGAGGGAAGATGCCGCGCGCCACGGCGTGATCGAGCCACGCTCGCTCGCCACACCGACGCGATCTCGCTTGGGCGGATTCTGGATCGGCAGGTCGCTATACAAATATGAATCCGTGTATGTCAGCGTCAGCTGCGGCTCGAACATGCCGAACGACGTTTCCAGCGTGGCCTGCAGCGACAAGTCGACGCCGCGAGTGTCGACATCACCGAAGTTCGCCCGGCTGATATCCACCAGTAGCAACCGTCCCGGCAGACCCATCTGCTGGTCGAGCGCGGTCGGAGCGGCACGCACGATGCGGCCGGACGTCAAGCTGTTTTCATAGGCGAGCAGCGTGAAAGCCGGCGCTGCGGACACTCGGTCGTGCATCACGATGCGCCAGGCATCGATGGAGCCTTTCCACAGGCCGTCCTGCCCGAAGGACAGACCGATGACGCTCGATGTGCCGGTCGTCGGCTCCAGATCCGGATTGCCGCCGGTGAGAACTTGCAGCGTCGCCGCCTCCTGGCGTCGAGGATCGAATATCTGCGTCGGAATGGTTTGGCGCGGCAGATACAGCTCGTACAGCGACGGCGCATAGAACGACTCGCTGTAGCTCGCATAGATATCGATCGATGCAGTGGGCTGCACGTTCACTTTGAACTGACCGCGACTGACCTGGCCCGCGTCGCTGTAGTCGTCGGTCCTCATGCCCAACGTCACTTCGACCGCATCACGAATCGGGACTTTCAAGAGCCCGAACGCGGAGGTGACATCGCGCGTCACTCGTCCGGCCTGGTTGTCGAAGCGAGCGAATTCGTCGCGGTGCTCGACGCCCAGGTCGAGCAAGGCTCGCATCGAGGGCCACTCGAACAGACTGCCGCTGATTTGTGCCGATGCCTGCGTGCCGCCGGAATAGAAGCGATCGGCGTTGGGTGCGGCGTAGATGGCAGTGGACGCGCCGTCGCCGGGGTTCAGAGAGAACAGATTCAACGCGTCCGGCCCCGTTGCATTGAGCGCGCTCATCAGCGCTGCAGGATTCACGAAGTTCTCTCGCCAGACCTTGCCGCGATCTTCCGAGGCGCGAACGAAGGCGCTGTAGGTCCAGTTTTCGAGTGAGCCATCGAATCTCACGACCGCTCGATGCATTTCCGAGCGCGTGTTCAACGAGCGCGGCTCCAATCCCGTCAGCGCCACATCGACCGCCAGCGGGACATCGAGAGGATTGTATGGATGGTCGGCGGCCAGCATGTAGCCGGCAAGCACTTCCGGCGTGATCTGGAAACGCGACTCGCGACGAACCAGCAGTGCTTCGCCCGAGAGCACGGCGCTGCCGATCTCCAGGCTGCCGATTCCTGTGAAGCTCGCGCGCGTGTACTCCGGCGCGATGGACTGATAGGCGAGCAGGCTGGTGCGATTGTCTCCTGGGTGAAACTCCAGTTCGCCTGCCGGCGACGACCCGAGTCCAGCGGAAGGCGACCCCAGGCCCGGCAGAGGGCGTCCGTCCACGGAACGAATCGTCGGCGGCGAAGACAGGCGCGAGCGCTGATCCGTTCCGCCGAAGCGTGTGTAGTCCTGATTTCTCCACCGATCTCGCGCGCTGCCCAGCAGGCCGCTGATGTCCTGGTAGTCGACAAAGAAGGCGGTAGACGCGCGATCGGTGTTGCTACCCACCGAAAGCGTGCCCATGCGCTCCCGTTCTCCGCCATCGGCGGCGCCGTAACGCACTTCGGCGGACGGGATCGTCACGTTTGTTTTCAGCACGATGTTCACGATGCCCGCGATTGCATCGGTGCCATGTGCGACGGATGCCGCGCTGGGACTGATCTCCACTTGTTCCACTGCGCTGAGCGGGATGGAATTCAGATCGAACGAGCTGGCCATCAGATCCGATGCGCTCGCGTCGGCGCGAACGCCATTTATCAGCACCAGCGTGTACTGCGATTCCAGTCCGCGCAGCTCCGCGAACTGCGCGCCGCTGGCGCGATGACCCCGAGGTCTCATGAAGCCGATCTGAGGCGCGTGCCTCAGCAGGTCGGCAATGCTGGTGGCGCGAGTCGCGTCGATGAAGTCGCGGTTCATGACCACGAGCGGGCTTTTCAATGTTTCGCTGAGCGTCGGCAGATGCAGGCGCGGTTTAACCACCGTGAC
Organism: Steroidobacter sp.; assembly: GCA_040509855.1. Lineage (GTDB taxonomy): Bacteria > Pseudomonadota > Gammaproteobacteria > Steroidobacterales > Steroidobacteraceae > Steroidobacter. The sequence continues at coordinate 582 of JBEVKA010000473.1, read as the reverse complement.
ATGCGCGCTCGGCGGTTGTTTCAACTCTGGAAATCCAAAATTACACGGGCATTTGCTCATGTCCGCATACGCGTTGACGGCGAACGTCGGTTCGATCGCAGCGATCTCGGCATCGGCCCAGCGCATGTAGAGATCGCTGCCGATTAGTGCTAGTCGAACCGCTTCGTTGATCGACAGGCGGCCGCGGATCGGTCCGACGACTTCGCGATCCTGCTGAGTGGTGTTGCTCAGGTAAAAGAGCAGCGGTCCTTCCGCCTGCGCGGCGATCGCCGTGATCGCAGCCTGGCGTGGCATGGCGTCGATCGCGAAGTCATGTTCGGCGTCGCCCGCGCCTGTGGGATCGACCACCGAAGCGGCGGGAATGTTGTTGTCCCTGCGCTTGAACACCACCGGACAGTGCGGCTTGATGAGTTCGATCCACGCTTCCTGCGCCGTCAGCGGCGAATCGATCGCCATCAACGGACCGACCGTGAGATCGGCGCACGCGCCAGTTTTGTAATCGACGCCCGTCTGCAAATAAATGAAGCCGCTCGCGCCTTCGGCGGTCACCGGATTGGGAATCTGCCAGCGGAAGCGATCGTC